>JAGNKX010000010.1 GCA_017999915.1 Spirochaetota bacterium | reverse complement strand
CGAGGGGAATCAACGTGCCTTAAAAACGTGTATGAGGAACTACTCCTACGTTTCACCTGAGTATAGCCAAATGTATCTGGATGAGTTTTCGGCTTTGAAGGCTATCAAGGTTTATGGGTTAGTGAAGTTGGCCGAAGTGAGGAAGTTTGGGGAATCGAGTGCAGAGATCACGGCGAATAGATTGCGCTCCCGGTCGGGAAGCAGGAGCTTGAGGAGCCTGATGTTTTCATCGGAAACGTCCTGGAACTCATCGACGAAAATATACCGGTACCGGGCAAGGACACCGGCACGCACCGCGCCGTTACGCTCCAGAAGTTCAATGGCGCGCATCATCATATCGTCATAGTCGATGAGGCCCCTCCTTCGCTTGGTTTCCCGGTATTCTTCTCCGAGATTAGCCAGCTGCACGCCGAGGCCCGATCCCTCTATCTTCCTCTTCTTCCATCCGTCGAGACGGCCCCTCCTCATCATGAGGTCATGGATGACCCCGGCGGGCACGCCCATGAACCTGTCCATGTCCCGGCGGATCAATTCCATCAGGATAGCCTTGCCGCCCTCATCATCCACGACGGAAGGAAACCGCGAAAAACCGCCGGCCTCCATGAAAGCCTCACTGTTCCGCCTGAGAAGATCGAAGCAGAAGGAATGAAAGGTCCCGGCCGTGATCTCCCTGCCGCGGCCGCAGCGCAACGCCACCCGCTCGCGGAGCTCTTCCGCCGCCTTGCGGCTGAAGGTGAGGAGAAGGACGCCGGAGGGATCTATCCCCAGCTCCCCCATGACGTTGACAACCTTCTCCACCAAGGTCTTAGTCTTGCCCGTGCCCGCCCCGGCCAGGACAAGGCTCACGCCGGTATCGGCCCGGGACGCACGATACTGTTCCTTGTTTAATTCAGTCATACAGTGGTAAACGAACGGGAAGGATGATCGTAAAAAATTTTTTTAAAAACGGATCCAGCTATTATTAAACCGCGGGAACCCCGAACATCAGAATTCAGATGCGCCTCTGATCGGTTATCAGATTCGCTTCTATTAATTTATCTATGATCATTTTCGTACGATGTTCAGCGCCTTTATTCGTCAAATGGAATGTCGTATCGGCAAACAGCTCGTAGTCATAGGCGAAATCCCCGGGTGTACCTAAAACTGTCACATTAGTTTTCGTCCTCAAGATATGATAGAGATCATCGATTTTAATCTTATTGTTCAAGTACTCATGCCGGGGAAATGCCGGGAAAAAAAGGACGAGCTTCGCGCCTTTTGATGTTATTAATCGGTTGTTCCTTTTTAATACTTCTATTCCACGATTCGATATTAATGCCGGAAGTGTCCTGTTGTATCCATCTATTTTATCATAGGGGCGGAATATCTTTGATTTAACTTTATTCATATCGCCGCTATTATCGAAATATACATCATAAAAGTAATACCCGTTGACGAACATGTTTTTAATATTCAAATTTACCAGGCGGGTATAGAGTATCACTGTTTTTGACTGGAGTAATTCATGAACATCCCTGATTAACTCCGCGGGATTATTGTAATTAACAATATTGCTATAATCATACGCCAACCCCCACTTTTTCTCATAAGCATTATAATCATTTAAATCCAGGGAACCATACTCAGGAATCATAACGACAATATCGCCGTTTTTAATATACATCCTGATATTATTAAAGGTGAACTCCGATCTCAATCCATAAAACAATCCGAGATTGATTGATTTATAACCGGTTTCATTTTCAATTCTCTTGCAATTGACTCCCGATGCGGATCCGCTCCCGCCAATAATAATGATCCTGCTTTTACTCGCCGGTTCCGCCAATATCCGATATTGGTTGAAAATCGAGCCCAACGAATGGTCAACATTAAAAGGGACAAAAAAACAGAGAACCAGAATACCAATTATAATAAAAAAAAGGATCAGAGATTTAATAATTAATTTTTTCATTTATTAAAAATTGAAATATATGAATTTATTATCGCCGAATTTTCCCACCAGTATAACGCTGAGAAGCGTTATAACGTAGAACGACCACCGGGCCGCCGTGGGCTTTGCTAGCAGATAGGACCGAAGCTTTTCATTCTTTTGAACATTTTGAATGAATTCCAAAAAAATGATATACACCAGTATTATTAAAACCTGGGTCGTATCTATGTTATAATCAAGATAATGCGCCCCCCCCGTGTTTTTAAACATGTATGTAATATATCTCCAGGCTTCCTTTATGGAGCCGGATCTGAAGAATATCCATGCGAAGGTAACCAGAATAAACGTATAAACGATCTGCAGGCATTTATGCAACCGCGGGACCCTGTGCAGCGATATCAAAGCAGCCAGTCGTTTGTTTACATTGGCCAGAAGAATTCCGATTATCAACAATAGACCATGAATCATGCCCCACACAACGAATGTCCAGTTGGCCCCATGCCACAGACCGCTTAAAAGAAACGTGGCAAAGAGATTCCACAAACGGCGCGCTTTCGTTACGCGGTTCCCGCCCAGCGGAATGTAAACATAATCACGGAACCAAGTGGAAAGGGATATATGCCACCGCTGCCAGAACTCCCTCAACGAACGGGAATGGTAGGGAGTTTCAAAATTCCACATCAGGTCATATCCAAATAATTTGGCTGAACCTATGGCAATGTCGGAATATCCGGAAAAATCGCAGTAGATCTGATAGGAATAAAAAACAGCTGAAATAAACAGCGCGGTTGATGAGAATACCCGTGGATGATTAAAAATCGGCTCAATAACCATTGCAATCCTATCGGCAATGACGATTTTTTTTAATAAACCCCAGGCAATTAAAATCAGACCATCAACGAACTTTTCATAATCGAAACCCTGCCTCGTTTTTATCTGGGGCAGCAGCATCGATGAACGGGTTATGGGACCGGCAAAGAGCTGCGGGAAAAAAGTGACATACAACGCGAAATGGACAATGTTTTTTTCAACCTCTCTTTGCCTTTTATACACATCGATGACATAGCTCAATGCCTGGAATGTGTAAAAGGAAATGCCCAGGGGCAGCAGTAATTGCATGGGCGGGGTATTAATGTTCAGATTATGATGAAAAAGTAAATTCAAATTGCCGATTAAAAAATTCGAATACTTGAACACCAGCAAAAAACTTATAATACCGATGATGCTTATGGTAAAAATATAATTTCTTTTTGAATCATACGAATCGTTGCCGATCAACAGACCGGCTCCATATCCAAGCAATGTTATAGCGACAATTATTGCTGCATATTCCGCCTTCCAATATATATAAAAGCCATAGCTTGCCAGCAGCAGGAAATAAGGTCTAAATTTATATGGCATCAAAAAGTAGAGACACACTACAGAAGGCAGAAAAAGCATGTATTCTATTGAGTTAAATTGCATGGTTATGCAGAAAACCGCTCACAAAATTATTTAGAATCCTGATCGTATCGCGTACGGAAGCAATTCAAAACGTATTTCACGGAAAACAGTATTTCAGATGAGGCCAGCCTATGCATATACTGCAGTCGGCAGGATGTTTACATTATTAAATCTCAACTGGAAATCAAGAAGAAATTTTAAAAGAATGTGAAATATCACCCGGGACCCGCATCGGCGAACATTATATTGAAAAAATCTCTTGCCAAAACAAATCATACATTGCAATGATAATACATGAGAATCATGCCACTCAACCTGATGATGGCTTCAGCCGTGGCGATAATCATGGCATTCTGGGCCTGCTCATGTTCTGAATCGGCAGCTGATCCCCGTTGCGCGGAGCTGGAGAAACGATTCGACAGGGTCCTTGGCGCCGCCGGCGGCTTATGCTCGGCCGATTCCGACTGCGCCTGCTACGGACAGTCCACGACGGCGTCAAAGTGCGGCGGCGTAACCGACGGTAAAGCCGCAGCGGCACTTGCGGCAATCGGGAATGAGTTTCATGCCCTGAAGTGCCCGCGGAATTACCGGTGCGCGCCATGGAAATGCGTTCCCGTCTGCCATAAGGGGAAGTGCGTGACCGATCTCTTGAAAAGATCGATGGAAAAGAATCCAGGCAGGTAACAACATCATAGACATTACAGGAGATGCCCATGGATAGGAACAATCTGTCCCTGCTAATCGCCATGCTGCGCCATTTGAAATACGACACCATGAACAGGGACATGGTCGGCCACAGGATCACCCGGGAGTTCCCTCCCATACGTCACGACGACATCTACGTCTATGTCGACGCGACCCTGGACAATCCCCGTCGCTATGACGGCGAACGCTCCATCGCCCCGCCCTTCTACATGTCGCGCCTCCTCTATCCCATGTTCAAATATTTCCTCGTCAACCGTGACCTGCACATCAACCTGTTCCGCATGGTCCACGGCCAGCAGGAAGCCCACTGGCACCGGCCGATCAGGATTGGCGATGCCCTGCGCATCGAGATGTCCGTGGACTCCATCGTCGACACCCCCGCTGGAGAGATGGTGAATCTCCGGACGAAAGGATTTATCGTGAACGACTCAGACGCTCCGGCAATGGAGGCCGTGACCGGATTTATCGTCAGGAAAAAAACCGGGGCGTCCCACGGCGCGAAACAGGAAGAGACAAAGCCGGACGAGGCCTTCAGAGTGACATTTAAAACACGGGAGGGCCAGCAGCTCACGTACGCCCGTGTTTCCGGGGACACGAACTTCATGCACACCAGCAACGTTCTGGCGAAGCTGGCCGGCCTTCCCCGGACAATCCTCCACGGTGTCTGCCTGGCGGCCATGACCAGCAACGCCCTCCTGGACCATGTCCTGCGCGGCGACATGGAGCGAATCAGGGGATTTTCCGTGCGCTTTGCCCGTCCCGTGGTCCCCGGCGACACTCTCACCCTCATCGGCTACGAATCGCAGACCAGGGGCGAGATCCGCTTCGAGGTGTTCAACCAGCGTGACCAGGCCGTGATCAGGAACGGCATATTCTGGCACAATTAATTTATTTCTTGCCACGGTTAAGGCTGCCGGATATTTCTCCTGATAGGGCTGATGTATTGATGATTTAAAGGATTGCAATTTAAAAAAAAGCATTCCGAAAACCATCGGCCAGGAAACAAAACACGAAGAAAATCGTCTTATTACTATTACGCCATATTCCGGCTTATTAAGGGTAATTATGAAAACATACGTTATATTGACATGCCTCCTCGTCGCAGCCATCACCGGTTACAGCTTCGGGGATTGCATATCGGGTGATTGTAAAAACGGCCAGGGGACCTATACGTATACCAATGGCGATAAGTATACGGGCCAGTTCAAAAAAGGGAACAAGCACGGAACGGGAACCCTGGCATTCGCGGCAGGCCACACCTACACCGGCGAGTTTAAAAACGACATAATGCACGGCCAGGGGACCATTGCCTATTCCGATGGCGAGAAGTATGAGGGCCAGTGGAAAGAAGGCAAGCTGCATGGAAAAGGGACCTATACATGGCCCAACGGCGACAAATATGTCGGCAAGTTCAAGGATGGCCGTAGGAGCGGCAAGGGGACGATAACCTTCGCTAACGGCGCCAAATATGTCGGCCAGTGGGAAGACGGAAAGAAGCACGGGATCGGCACCATGTACAATCCTGACGGAACGATTGCGGACAAGGGCTACTGGAAATACGACGTCCATGTAGGAACATTCGCGGAATATGTCAAGGACCGCCTGTCGAATTTTTCCGGGATCGGCGGTATGAGTTCCTCCGGCGGACCAATGGCCGCGCCGTCAAAATAAGATCGGCAAGCCGTAAGTATAACTTTTTACATTCTCACCCCCGGGACCGGGCCCCGGCGCTTCAAGATCTATGCCATAAAATACTTGCATATTATTTAACAGTCCCTTATAATCACCTCCGTGTCAGTCTATCGCGCCTCACATCATCAACGGGAGTGCGGTCATGATAAACCAGAGCGAGATCACCGAACTGCGCCGCAGAGTCGACGCCCTGCAGCAGGAGCTTGATTCCATCAGGAAACAGCTCGGCGAGCCGGGAGCGAAGGAACCGTCCCCGATGGAGGCCGCAGCGCCGCCGGAAACCCCTGCTCCGGCCCCCAGGCCAAGGAAAGAATCACGGATCGGCCTTTACATCAAGACAAAGGTAGTGCCGGAATTCGAGCCCCTGGTTGGCGGCAACATCCTGGGCAAGCTGGGGCTCCTCACCCTGGTTCTGGCCACGGCGTGGTTCATCAAGTACGCCTTTGACAGGCAATGGATAAACGAATCGGGAAGGATCTACACCGGCCTTATCGCCGGCTTTGGCGTGACTTCTTTTGGATTGCACCTGGCCCGGGGCCGCCTCCGCATCATCGCCCACTCGATCATCGGCACCGGGTGCGCCATCCTCTATGTCGCGGTCTTCGGGGCCTACTATTATTACGGCCTTCTCGGCCGCGAGGAAACCTTCATGGCACTCTTCATATTGAGCGCCTGCATCGCCCTGGTGGCGGCCCGGGCCGATAGCCAGATACTCTACATCTTCAGCCTTGCCGGCGCGTTCCTGGCCCCGCTCCTCATGTCGCGCGGTGAGAACTCGTACCGCTTCCTCTTCGGCTACATCGCCCTCGTCAACGCGGGATACCTGGCGATCAGCTTCAGGCGTTACTGGCGCGTCGCGCCCTTTGTCCTGCTCGGAGCGGATACCCTCGTCTACGCCATATGGGCCGCGGAAAACCTCCACCGGAGCAGCTTCACGGTGCCGTTCCTGTTTATCCTGTACATCTTCCTCCTGTTCATGGCCGTTGAGACCGCCGTGATCCCGCGCGCCAGGGCCGCGGTAAGCAGGGCGAGCCTCGTCATCATTCCCGCCGCCGTAACCATGTTCCTCTGGCTGGGCATCTGGACCGTTAACGAGTTCCATATGGGCCTCAGGCCGCATTTCATCCTTTTCGTTTCCGGAATGCTGGCATTATCGTATTACATATTCAATATTTTCGCACAGGGAGCCGCCCATGAAAACACGGATGATAATCATTAGGTCGATGATGGTGCTTTTCTTCATCGTGACGCTCTTCGCGGCGATCACCGATTTTGCCGAGGGGAGGTACATCACCGTCTCGTGGATCGTCTTCGCCGGCGTGCTCTCGGCCATGGGCGCCTTCTGGCGGTCCCGGGAGTGCCTGTTCGCGTCGCTCCCCTTCTGGACCGCCGCACTGATCCGCCTCTACTTCATCGAGGCGACCCCTGTCGGCTTCATCCTCCTGTTCAACGCGCGCTTCTTCATGTTCATCCTGGCCGCGTTCCTTCTGGGCGCCGCATACGTCATCCGCAGAAAGGAGCCCCTGGGGCCCTACATGATCGGCTTCGCCGTTGCCGCCATGGTCACGATCATCATCGGGAGCCTGAAGGAAAACTACAGCTTTGTGGTCGACCGCCATTACCGGAACCTGGGGTATTCCTACGTCCTGTCACTCTACGCCGCGCTTTTTTTCGCCCTGGGCCTCATCATGAAGAACAAGATGCTGCGCATCAGCGGCATAGCCCTGGCCGGACTGGTGGTCCTCAAGTTCTATCTCCACGACATCTGGACCATGAGCAAGCTCGTGAAGATAATCGCCGGATTCACCCTGGGCATCGCCATGGTTGCCCTGAGCATCGTGTATCAGAAATTTCGTGACAGGATATTCCCGAAGAAGGGCTCCACCGCGGCCATTGTCGCCGCGGCCGCGCTGTCGCTCCTCGGGTATGATTTCGGACCGGGGTCCGCCGCCGCAGCGGCGGAGACTTTCCGCGCCTCCAGCTGGCACTATTACAAGGCCATCAACGCCGCCCCCCGCGGCGCCGACGCGCCTGCCCCGGTGTACGGGAAGTTTTCCCTCGATGACGAGATGATA
Source organism: Spirochaetota bacterium (assembly GCA_017999915.1). Classification (NCBI taxonomy): domain Bacteria; kingdom Pseudomonadati; phylum Spirochaetota; species Spirochaetota bacterium. The sequence continues at coordinate 208,827 of JAGNKX010000010.1, read as the reverse complement.
CGCTACGGCAGCAGCGCCGATTACCGCGTCACCTGGAACGGCCGCCCGCGCCCGCACATGACCAGGATGACACTGGACGATCCGAAGCTCTCCGGGAGCACCGTGCCGGAGGTCATTTTCCGCCAGGGGGACAACACCAGCGCCACCTACGTGCTGAAGCTCCCGGACCCGCCGGCCGGCGCGGAGTACAACGCCCTTGAAATCGGCGCGGTGAACCAGTTCGAGGCCTCGGCCCTGGTGGAAATCGGGAAGAAGGCGGGAGAGTGGGAATCCTCCGGGAACTACGCCGTGTTCAGCTACCAGGGGACCAGGAACAACATGATCAGGCTAGCCATGGGGGACAGGCGCTTCCTGCGCATCCGCATCAACGCGCGCCAGGATTTCACTTTTCCGAAAGCGTACTACACTGCGGCGCGGAAGCAATCCTATTATATCATCCGCGTCCCGATGAAATCGATCACCAGAGACAGGGACAGCGACATCCAGGGAAGCGTGTACTATTACGAGAACAGCGGGCGGAAAAAGATAAGCCGCCTGGTGATGGCCTTCACGGAAAAGCGCTACAACCGTCTCATGGAGGTGTACTCCATCGCGCCGGGGAACAAGAACTATTACCGCGTCATGGCCGCGAGACTCTCCCGCAGCGGCGGGGACCCGGCCGAGCAGGTCATCGATATGAACCAGCCGGTGACGGGCTCCCTCAAGCTGGTCGTCATCGACAAGGACGACGTGCCCCTCACCCTCGCGTCCCTCACGGTCTACGTACCCCGGGAGGAGCTGGTCTTCGAGCTGCCGTCCCGCGATGAATGGAAGGGTGGCGGGACCCTCAGGCTCTATTACGGAAACCGGTACAGCCTTCCCCCGGCCTATGACATACCCTCCACCTTCGACCGGAAGCTGCCCATGGCCGAATTCACGGCCGGGCCGCAGAAAAAGAACGAGGCCTTCGCCTACTCCGCCCTGGAGCCGCCGGTATCGACATGGATCATCCGTATCGTGTTTCTGCTGGGGCTGGCGGGACTCGCCTACCCGGCGTGGCGGATACTGAGGCATTATACGGCCGAGGGGATGAAATCGTGACGCTGCGCGACCATTATTGTAATTGACTTTTACCGGACATAATCAATTATACTACAGAAAGCCGCGGGACGGACATGACCGACGTCCCGGGCCGCCGACAAACACTGCCATGGAGCATTCCGATGAACAAGGCCCTGATATCATGCATGATAATGTCCTTCATCATCGCGTCCTGTGTTAAAAAGTCTGAATTCAACAGGCAACTCATCGCCGCCGTCGTCAAGGGCGACATCGCCAGCGTGAACGAGCTTATTGCCAGGGGAGCCGACGCGAACGCCCGGGAAGAGGTAAATCCGGGTCGGACGGCCCTCGTCATCGCAGCGGAGGAGGATTATCCGGATATTGCCGCCGCCCTGGTCAAGGGCGGCGCCGACGTAAACGCACGGAGCAAGGACGGATCCACCGCGCTCATGAACGCCTCCGCGGAAGGCAATACCGATATCGTCAGGCTTCTTCTCGCCAGGGGAGCCGACGTGAACGCGGCCGATAACGCCGGGCAGACCGCCCTGATCAAGGCGGCGGCCGACGGACAGAAGGAAACGATCGAGATCCTCGCGGGGAGCAGCGCCGACCTCAACAGTGCGGACAAAGCCGGCCTCACCGCGGTCATGAAGGCCACGATGAACGGGCACAATGAAATCGCCGACATGCTTCTCAAAAAGGGAGCGCGCATGACCGACCAGGACAAGGAGAAGATCCGGGAAGCGGCGCGCATGAACACCCAGGGCGAAGAAGTAATCGATTCCGAGAACAAGTAGTGAAACTGTGTTAGAGAAGGCGCCATGATCCGAAACACCCTTACCGCAATAACCATTACCGCCGCCATCTGCGGCCTGTCAGCCTGCATGCTCGCGATCGGCGGGAATAAAAGCGATTACAATTACGTCATGCGCGGGGATACCGAGCTCAGCAACGCGGAGCTCCGCGGCGCGGAACTGGCGGGCGCGAAACTCGAGGAGGCCAACCTGAGCAACGCGAACCTTTCAGGGGCCAACCTTTCAGGGGCCAACCTTATCGGAGCGAACCTCAGGGGAGCCAACCTGAGGAGCGCCGACCTGAGCGGTGCGCAGCTGAACGGCGCGAACCTCGCCTGGGCCGACCTCTACAAAGCGAACCTCAAAAACGCGAACCTGAACAAGGCCCGCCTTGTCCGCGTCAACCTGGCGCGCTGCAACCTGCAGAACATACGCCTGAAGGGAGCGGTCCTCGCGAAATCTAACCTCTCCGGCGCCGACCTGGCGGGGATCAACCTCAACGGCGCCGACCTCACGGGAGCGAACCTCGCCGGCGTCAACCTGGCGGAGGCTGACCTGGGAAGCGCCGGCCTCTCCTGGGCCGTGATGACGAACGCCAATCTGCGGAAGGCGAGCCTCGCCGGGGCCCTGCTGGACAACAGCGACCTGTCCGGGGCCAGTATGATCTGGACCGACCTGGAAGGGGCCGTCATGAAGGATTCCTGTCTCAGGAACGCGAAGCTTGAAGGGGCGCGTCTGATAAGCGCCGACCTGACGGGCGCCGACATCCAGGGCGCGAGCCTTCCCCAGGCGAATCTTTCCGAGGCGAAACTTCAGCACGCGAACCTGATCAGCACGAACCTGCGCGACGCCAACTGCCACAGGGCCGGGCTCCAGGGGGCTAACCTCAACAGCGCCGACCTGACCAAGGCCAACCTCGACGGCGCGTCCCTGGAAAACGCGGAATTGACCAACGCCGACCTTGCCGGCGCCCGCATTGAGCGGAAATGGAAAAAAATGCTTGAGCGTCAGAGGGTGAGAAACTACGACAAGATCCGCTGGGTCAATTGACCGGGCCCGCCCTTACGCTCCGCGCGGGCCTCGGCCTCTTGCTTTGAATAGATGCAGCCGCAGTAATTCTGGCGGTAAAATTCATACACGCGGGACAGCTCCACGCTGCGTCGGTAGCCGTCGTTCTTCTTGAAGTCCCCCTCGATGAAGGCTATGCCGAAGGAAGCTTCGAGCTCCTTCCCGATGCCGTTTATCATGGCCGCGTCCTTGTGGGGGCTGACGGACAGGGCCGTGGTCACGGCGGCTATCTTCATCTCCCGGGCCTTCCGGAAGGATTCCTCAAGCCTGAAGCGATAGCATTCCCAGCAGCGCCGCGACCGCTCCCCGAGGCCGCTGTACGGCTCGACGCGGGCGGTCCACTCCCGGTCGTTATAATCGCCCTCGACAAGCCTGAAACCCTTGATCCGGCCGAAGCGCTCCAGCTCCGAAAGACGCCGGTCGTATTCGCTCCGCGGCGCGATGTTGGGGTTGTAATAAAAAACGGTCACGTCGCGGCTTTCGGCGAAAAGCTCGTGAACATAGCTCACGCAGGGGGCGCAGCAGGTATGGACGAGGAGCGAGGTATTTTTCACGGCATGGTCCGTTGGTTCACTATTAATGAAAATGCCCCCTCGACAGGGGGGCATGATCAGGAACATCTGTTGAATGCAAACTCCTACTTCAGGTATTTGTCCATAAATGATGATAATTTATGGACCTTATCAGGGTTGATTTTGCTGTCAAGCCATAACAATAGCTGCGAGCGCACGCTGTTGTTGTTGCATTTGCAGTACTCATGATGAATGACAAAACGTGCGATTTCAAATTTCACCTGGTCGAGGATGTCCTCCGCCAGCTGCAGGTTGGACGGATTGGGCCCGAGGATTTCGCATATTTTTACAATGATTTCATGCTTGTCGATTTCCTTGAGCTCATGACAGCAATCCTCGCCGAAAATTGAATTTGCCAGAAACACATCATCGCCATCACCGATATAAGCCCTGTTTACCTGGGTACCTTTATTGATCATTACAGCCTCCCACACATTCTCTCTGTTTATGCAAGCTTAAATCAATACTAGCGTCCCCTCAGACTGTTTTTGCCCATCAGCGCACAACAAACCGCTGACCGCAACCTTACATGAAAATTTAATTTTATAATAACATGACCGAATGACAGACCGAAAAGATTAACTAATATTATTACCTATATTTTATACAATTAAAACCAAAACGTCAATATTAAACTGAAAATTTTTGGCTATTTATGCATAAAAATTAAAAAATTGGGGGATACACCGATCAGACGATCTTGAAGACCAGCACCACCACGTCCGACGTGGGCGACAGGAGGCCCATGAAGGCTTCGAAGGAATTCTTTATCTGCGCCGCAATCTCCTGGGCGCCGCGCGTCCTGTTCTCCATGACGGTATTGCGGAGCTTCAGGATGCCGTATTCGTCCCCCTTCTGGTTCTTCGACGTGGTCAGGGTCTTTGAATAGAGGATGCCGATGTCGCCCCGCACCAGGTCGGTCCGCCCTATGCCGTAGGTCGCCCCCGGGTCGTAGCCGATGGGAATCCCCTCTGTGTCGAAGGAGTCGAAATTGTTCTTTTCGATGCGGAACATCTCCAGCGCCGGATAGCCGGCGTTGGTGTACATGAGGCGCATCGACCTGATGTCATAATAGAGGTAATAGGCGGTGACCAGCTCGCCCTTCCCCTTGCCGTAATCGCACAGGACCCTGTTCATGTTGCCGATGACGGTGGACGTCGACGGCGCATCGAGGATGCTGGAGTGAAATGCGGAGCGGAGCAGCACCGAGTAAAGGGCGCTGTTTACCCCGACGCCGGAAATGTCCGTCGCGATGATGCCGACGCCGTGCTCTCCCGGCCGGATGAAATCGAAGTAATCGCTCCCCTGGGAGTATTTCGGGATGATGAAGGCGCCGAACTTGATGTTGTTGATATTGGGAAGGGAAACGGGGACGGCGCTGTTTATGATCCGCGACGACACGTCGATCGTCCGGGTCACCATCTGTTCCTGCATCGCCTTCTGGTACGTGAGGGCCGTTGAGATGTAATCGTTGCTCTTGACGTTGAACTGCCTGAGCTTGTCGATCTCGTCGGTATGATAGCCGGCGAGGGTCTCCTTCATCCCCAGGCAGAGGAGCCCCGCGACGCGGCGCTCGTGGTACACCGGCAGGACGACCTGCACCCCGTTATCGTTGAAAAACGACGCAATCTCGTCGCGGACCTCGGCGAAGGACCTGTCGTCGGTATAGACCCGGGACAATTGGAGGATCTCCTGGTTGCGGACGAACCAGCGGATGATGGGGGCGTTCCGCTCGATGGGCGGGAGTTCCGGCTTTTCGCGCCCCCCCTTGTAATAAAAGAGCTCGTATTTCCGGCTCTGGTCGTTGAGCAGGATAAAGAAGGCGTGATTGAGCGACAGGCCGTCGCGGAGGACGTCGACGGTCCTCCGGACCACGTCGTCCAGGCTTTTTTCCGCAGAGATGTCGCGGACGAATTTATCGACCACCGATCCGAAGGCGTACTGCTTGCGCTTGAACGCCCTGTCGATGAAGGGCTGCACGAATACCGAGAAGAGGATGAAAACGGAGACCACCGCTCCCGCGATCAGGTAATAGGGAACGTCGCCCAGTATCCAGAGCTTCCGGCTGTAGGCCCAGACGATCCCGAATATAGGGAGGGAGATGACCATGGAAATGATCGTGTATACGAAGGTCTTGTGGATGACCGTCCTGACATCCAGCATGTTGTAGGCGATGATAGAGTAGAAGAGCGAGGCGATGGTAAAGAACGTCGCCACGGCGGGGCCTATTACATAGAGCACCGTGTAGCCGAAAAAACGTGGCATTATAATGGAGAAAACGGAAGCGAGCGTCATGGAAACCGAGGAGCCTACGAAGAGGTAGCGCATCTGGAGCCGGTAGATATATTCCTTCGTGATGATGTATTTCCGCACGTACCCGCCCAGGGCCGAAAGAACGTAGAGGAAAGCCAGCGCCGCGTACACGGTGTAACCGGGGAAATCCTGGTTGAAGTCCCGGATGAACGCCCCGTCCTTGAAATAGGCCTTTGTAATGGTGAAGTCGGTAAAAACGGCCACCGATCCCATCACGATGGCGGGAATGAGTATGAGGAAGGATATCCAGAAGGGAAACCTCTTCGCCGTCTTGGGAAAAACAAAGGACATGCAGAACAGGCTGGAAAACGTCATCAGCGTCGACAGCTGCGTGATCTTGTTCATGAGGGTCAGGTCGAAATCTTCGGGGAACGCGTAGGTCAGGAACATCGTGAACAGGATCCCCAGGGCCGAGGTAGCGAAAAACGCGAAGTACCGCATGACCTGGTCACGCCAGTCCTTGACCAGAACGAAGATGACCGTGAAGATGATAATCGCTGATGCGGCCAGTGATATGAAAATACTGATTGTATTCATGGTGTCATTGCGTCCCGGTTATATTGTCGCCTTCGTACGGCCGCGTTGACTCGGAAAGCGCCGTGCCGGCGCGGCCCGCGCAGGGCATGGGCGTCGGCGAAAAAAAAGACCATGGCCCCGCCGCGAGGCGCAAAAATCATTGACGTATAATACTGCCTGCAACTATACTATTGGCCGGCGGGAAGACGCGCGGGCCCCGCGCGACCATCATATCCTAATACATTGAGGTTCGATATGGCTTTGACAAGAAAAAAATACGTCCTTGATAAAAAATTTCAATTCAGGATATCGATGCGGGCCATTATTCTCCCCCTTGTCACGACCCTGGCCATATGCGCGGTGCTGCTTTACTTCGCGAGCGATTCCAACCTGCTCATAAACGAGAACAACAAGAACATCACCGCCATCATAGACACGCAGGACAACATGCTGGACATGTTCATGGCCGTCCCGGCGCTCCAGGACCCTGACAATCCCATGGTGCGGAAATGCGACGCTGCCTTCAAGGAAAACCTGAAGATCACCAACAACATAAACAGCAATCACGAAAAGATCAAGAAAAACAGCCTTATCGTGCTCTACATCCTCATCGTCATGACCGTGATCCAGACTGCCATCATATTCTTCCAGTTCATCTTCTTCTCGCACAAGATATCGGGCCCCATCCATGTCATGACCAACTACCTGAGAGAGATCCGGAGCGGCAAAAAACCGGAATTCAGGCCCCTGCGCAAGCACGACGAGCTGCTGGAGTTCTACGAGGAATTCCGGACAACCATGGATTACCTGGCGAAAAAATAGATCCGGGCGGGGGTCGGAACAGTGAACGATGCAGTGCCGGCATTGATCGTCGTTGACATGCAGAATTACTACCTGAAGCGCGAATCGCCCTACTGCCGGTACTTTAACACCCTACAGCCCGGGTGCCTCAACTACATCATAACGCGCTGCGAAAAGATCGTCATTCCCAATATACGCCGCCTCGCCGAAGCCTTCCGGAAGAAATCCCTGCCGGTCATATTGCTGCGCCTCTGCGGTTCCGATCCGGAGCGCGAGGACCTTCACCATTTCTTCAGGGACACATACCATAGGGGAAAACGCGCCGGTTTCGACGACGTGTATCCGCTGGAAAGCGATCCCTGGGCCGATATCATCGGCCTGATCGGGCCGCTGCCGTCGGACATAGTCATAAACAAGACCACCTTCAGCCCCTTTACCGGGACCGGCATCGATTCAATACTCAGGGAAAAAGGGATCACGACCCTCGCCTTTACCGGGCTCTCCACGAGCCAGTGCGTCGAAACCACGGCGCGGGACGCCTCGGACCGCGGCTATGGCATCATCCATCTCGAGGACGCCCAGGCGGATTATGATGAAATGAGCCACACGTCGTCCCTCTACAGCTCCCAGGGAGTCTGCGGAGGCAACATCACGAAAACAGGGGATTACATTCACGCGGGATTGCCCCCCCTCTGAGGGGCGCGATGGGATTGTCCGGCGTCAGACGCCTATCGGAATACGCGGAACCGGACATATTTTTTGCCGGTGCCTTCAACGGCGATGGGCCCGTCTTCCAGGCCCACCTGCTCGATGGGGCCGCCCCAGGAGGCGCCGTTGTCCTTACCGGTCTCTTCCACCAGCATGTAGGCGACCTTTCTCGACCCAAGGCTCTTTCTGAGATCGTTGAACGTATTGACCGGAACGGTTCCTTCCACGTATTCGTCGGTCACCAGGGCGATGGCGGCCTTGTGGCTGCGAATGATGTCTATCACCTTCTCGGACTCGCTGTAGGAGCGCCGTGATACGCCGGCCGCGATATCGGAGCTGTCATGGACGCCTATGATGCCGGCGTTGAAAAGGCCGATGCCCGCGATGACCAGGATGGAGGCGGCCATGGCCGGCATCGATTTCAGGAATTGCCTTTTTTTCCGTGAAGACTTGATCTTCGCTATCGTCTCCCGCGACATCTGTTCCAGGGGGAAGTGCACGGCCGCGACATCCCGGCAGAGTTTGAGAGTTTTACCAAGCCGCTTGTATTCAAGGGAGCAGGCCTTGCAGCTTTCGAGATGGCGCATAAGCGACGCCTTCTCTTCCCTTGAATCCATCTCGTCATCGTACAGGTCAGACAGCTTATCAAACGGAATATGATTGCCGCTCATATCAATCCCCTTGCCAGTAATCTGTTCTTTAAAAATTCCCGGCCCCTGTGGATCCGTACCTTCACATTGGACAGGGATATGCCCAGAATGTCCGATATCTCGTTATATGACAATCCCTCGATATCGCGCAGCACCAGTATCTCGCGATAATCATCGGGGAGCATGCCGATCTCTTCCCTGACGATCCTGAGGGAATCGTTCAGGATGACTTCCTGCTCCGGGTTTTCCCGCTCATCGGGCAGCTGAAGGTCGTATTCATCGTCGCCCCGGGAGCTGTTTATGGAAACCAGGTTATACCGGCTGTTCTTCTTCCGGTAATTCTTGCAGTAATTGACCATTATGCTGTAGAACCAGGTGGAAAACTTCGATTCCCGCCTGAATGAGCGAAGCGCTTCCATTGTCATGATAAATATCTCCTGGGAGATATCCAGGGCCTCATCATAATCCTTAACCTGAGAGTAGACGTAGTTCAGGGTCTTGTCCTTGTACTTTTCTATTATGCCGGAAAAGGCGTCAACGTCCCCGGCCAGGACCCTGTCAATTATTTGAATATCTTCACTATCAGATTGTGACATGACTTTTTCGCGGTGGTTACGAATTAATAAATTTTTTTTAAAAAATATACCGGACAATATTATTCTCGGTGTATATATAAAGCAAGAGAAAAAACCATTGATGGGCGCGCCCCTGATAGGCGCACAAGCGCTTGTGCGCCTATCAGGGGCGCGAGATCACCCGATAATCTTTACGAATTTCCGCTTCCCCACCTTGAGGATCCCCTCGGCCGGAAGGGCCAACTCGAAATCCTCGGCGGCTATCTTCTCGCCTTCGAAGGAGACGCCACCTCCCTTGATGAGGCGGCGGGCCTCGCCGTTTGAAGCGGCGGTGCCGGCCAGGACCATGAGCTTGACGATCCATATCTTCCCGTCGGTTTTTTCGCCGTCGGGAACCCGGAATTCCGGCACCTCGTCGGGGAGCTCCTTGTTGGCGAAGACCCGGTCGAACTCGGCGGCGGCGTGCTCCGCCGCTTCCTCGTCATAGAACTGGGCGCATATGTTTTTCGCCAGGTTCACCTTCACGGTGCGGGGATGGAGGGTACCGTTGGCGACGCCTTCCTTGAACTTCTCGATATCCGCCCGGGGAACGTCGGTCACGAGCTCGTAGTAGAGGAACATCAGGTCGTCCGATATGGACATGACCTTGCCGAAGATGTCCTTCGGCGGTTCGTTGATGCCGATATAGTTGTGCAGTGACTTGCTCATCTTCTGGACGCCGTCGGTCCCGACCATGAGGGGCACCGTCATGATTACCTGGGGCTCCTGGCCGTACTCGCGCTGGAGGTCGCGCCCCACCAGGAGGTTGAATTTCTGGTCGGAGCCGCCCAGCTCGATGTCGGCCTTCAGGACCACGGAATCGTACCCCTGCACCAGGGGATACATGAACTCCAGGATGGTGATGGGGACCCCGCCCTTGTAGCGCTTGTCGAAATCATCGCGCTCGAGCATCCGCGCCACGTTGTACTTGGCGGTGAGGGTCAGCACGTCGTTGAAGGTCATGGAGGCGCACCACTCGGAGTTGAACACCACCTTCGTCTTCTCCCTGTCCAGTATCTTGAAGACCTGGCGCTTGTAGGTCTCGGCGTTTTCCAGGACCTGCTCGCGCGTGAGGGGCTTGCGCGTCACGGACCTTCCGGAGGGGTCGCCGATCATGCCGGTGAAATCCCCGATGAGGAACACCACGGTGTGGCCCATGTCCTGGAAGTGCCTCATCTTGCGCAGCAACACCGCGTGGCCCAGGTGTATGTCGGGGGCCGTCGGGTCAAAGCCCGCCTTGACTATCAGGGGTCTGTTCTCCCGTTCGGAGCGCTCAAGCTTCTTCTCGAATTCGTCAAGGGGCAGAATCTCCTCGGTGCCCCGCATCAGCAGTTCTTTGTCGTTCCGTATCATCAGTGCTTCTCCGTCTCCTCTGAATCGTCCGCGTCCTGTATGTCTTCCTCGGCAAGCTCGTCGATGTCATAATCCGGGCCCAGCTCACGGGCATAGTGGAACTGGGCGATGATGGCGATCAGCTCGCTCCGTGACTCGGAGGCCTCCTTCGAGGTTTCAAATCCTATGATGAGGGGCTCGTTCATGCCGGAAAGGTACACCTCGAACCCGTATTTTCCGCTGTCTTCAATGATATTACCCACCGCTGCGACTTTCGGGATAACGATGGCGATCCCGCCGTAATCAACTATTGGCAACATGCTTTTCTCCCTGGGCTGGTCTGTGAGGTCAGGGTTATCGCAACGCCCCGGAACGTCAAGATTAATACTGCCTGGAAACCGGCGTATGGGGCGGCGATGAGGACAGAGAATATAGACGGTCACTGCATGCCGCGGACCAAAAGAGGCATAAACGCAGAGAGAAACGGGTAAAAAGCCTGATGCAGGGGTTAAAAAGTATCAGTGATACTTGCCTTCAGACAGTCTCTAGTATCAATAAAACTCTTTTCCGCCGTGGCCCACCTCTTCGCCGTCCAGGGTGGAGAACTCTTTTAAAAGCTCCTTCTGGCGCGGTGACAGCTTCTTGGGCACCCTGATGTTGATCTTCACGAGCTGGTCGCCCCGGCCGTAGGACCCGAGGTAGGGGATGCCGTTCCCCTTGAGCCTGAAGATCTGGCCGTTCTCCGTGCCCGGCGGTATCTTCATCTTGGCCACGCTGCCGTTGATGGTGGGCACCTCGATCTCCCCTCCCAGGCACATCATGGGAAAGGACACGTCGACGACCGAGATGATATCATTGCCGTGGCGCTCGAAGAGCGGGTGGTTCTGCACGTGTATGACCACGTAGAGATCGCCCCTGGTTCCGCCGTTGGGGCCCTGCTCTCCCTCGCCGGTTATCTTCAGGCGGGAGCCTGATTCAACGCCCGCCGGTATCTTCACGGTGATGGTCCTCTTGTGCATCTTCAGGCCCGAGCCGCCGCAGGAGGAGCAGGGCGACGATATGATCTTCCCCTCTCCCTTGCACTTGTAGCAGGCCTGGGTGATGGAGAAGAACCCCTGGGTCTGCCTGATCTGTCCCGAGCCGTTGCAGACGGGGCACACGGTTGGCTTGGTGCCGGCCTTGGAGCCGGTGCCCTGGCAGGTCTCGCACGACTCGTTGCGCGGGATCTTTATCTGTATCTCCTTGCCGGTGGCCGCCTCTTCCAGCGTGATGGAAAGATCATACTGGATATCGGAGCCGCGGCGGCCACGCTTGGTCCTGCCCCGGGCCCCGAAGGCGGACCCGAAAAATCCCTCGAATATATCGCCGAAATCGAAATCGCCGAAAATGTCCGAAAAATCGGAATAGGCCCCGCGGCCGAATCCCTCAAAGCCGGACACGCCCTCATGGCCGAACTTGTCGTAGGATGCCCGCTTCTTCGGGTCGCGCAGCACTTCGTAGGCCTCCGTGGCTTCCTTGAACTTTTCTTCCGACTCCTTGTCTCCCTTGTTCCGGTCAGGATGATATTTGAGGGCAAGCTTTCGATAGGCCTGCTTTATGTCCTGCTCCGAAGCAGTTTTTGAAACGCCGAGAACTTCGTAATAATCCCGCTTAGCCACGTGAGGTTTCCCTTAGAATGTATTTATCAGTTTTTCGGATTGAGGCCCGGAAAAACGGCGATACGTCGCTGTATCGCCCCAGTGCCGATAACAATCGGTATTATTTTTCATCAGGCCATTAATCCAATAAATATACACAATATTTGATCCATTGTCAATATCGCCGCGCAAAATGCCCGAGACGATCACTTCTTGTCGTCATCCACCACTTCGTAATCGGCGTCATATACCTTTTCGCCGCTGCTGCCTCCCTTGGAATCGGGACCGGGCCCGCCGCCCTGGTCGCCGCCGGGCTGTTGCTGCTGCTGGCCGGCGTACTGCTGCGCGTGCTGCTGGTACATCCGCTCCGCAAACTTATGGGAGGCCTGCTCCAGCCTGCCCTTGGCCTCCTTGATGGCAGCCACGTTGTCCGATTCCATTGCCGTTCTCAGGGCCGCCATCTCCGACTCGATCTGGCTCTTTTCCGACGGCTCCACCTTGTCCGCGTTCTCCTTGAGAAGCTTTTCCAGCGAATAGATGAAGGAATCGCCCTCGTTCCTCGCCTCGATGAGCTCCCGGACCTTCTTGTCCTCGCTTGAATGCTCTTCGGCTTCCCGCACCATCTTCTTGATCTCGTCCTCGTTGAGGCCGCTGGAGGATTCGATCCGTATCTTCTGCTCCTTGCCGGTGCCCAGGTCCTTGGCCGAAACGTGGACGATGCCATTGGCGTCGATGTCGAAGGTTACCTCTATCTGGGGAACCCCCCGCGGCGCCGGCGGTATGCCCACCAGGTCGAACCTGCCCAGGGTACGGTTCTGCGCCGCCAGCTCGCGCTCGCCCTGGAGCACGTGGATGGAAACCGCCGGCTGGCTGTCCGAGGCCGTGGAGAAGATCTGGCTCTTCTTGGTCGGGATGGTGGTGTTCCGCTCGATCAGCTTGGTCATCACGCCGCCCAGGGTCTCGATGCCGAGGGAGAGCGGGGTGACGTCGAGGAGGAGCACGTCATGGACATCGCCGGTGAGAACGCCGCCCTGGATGGCCGCGCCCACCGCCACGACCTCGTCCGGGTTCACGCCCTTGTGGGGCTCCTTGGCGAAGATCCGCTTCACCAGCTCCTGCACCGCCGGCATCCGCGTGGAGCCGCCGACCAGGATGACCTCGTCGATATCGCCGGCGGTCATGCCAGCGTCCTCGAGGGCGCTCATGCAGGGATTCTTGGTCGAGTCGATCAGGTCCTCGATGAGCTGCTCCAGCTTCGACCGCGACAGGGTCATCACCAGGTGCTTGGCGCCCGACTGGTCCGCGGTGAGGAAGGGGATGTTGATCTCGGTCTGGGACTTGCTTGAAAGCTCGATCTTGGCCTTCTCCGCCGCCTCTTTGAGTCGCTGCAGGGCCATCTTGTCGCCGGACACGTCGATGCCGGTCTGCTTCTTGAACTCGAGCATCAGCCATTCCATGATCCGCTGGTCGAAATCGTCGCCGCCCAGGTGGGTGTTGCCGTTGGTCGACTTCACCTCGAAGACGCCGTCTCCCAGCTCCAGGATAGATACGTCGAAGGTGCCGCCTCCCAGGTCGTACACCGCTATCTTCTCGTTGCGCTTCGCCTTGTCAAGGCCGTAGGCGAGGGCCGCGGCCGTGGGCTCGTTGATGATCCGCTCCACCTCGAGGCCGGCGATCCTCCCGGCGTCCTTGGTCGCCTGGCGCTGTGCGTCGTTGAAATAGGCCGGCACCGTGATGACGGCGCGGGTCACCTTCTCGCCGAGATAGTCCTCGGCGGTCTGCTTCATCTTCTGCAGCACCCGGGCGGATATCTCCTGGGGAGAGAACTCGCCGGCGATGGTCTTCACGCGGACGCCCTCGCGCCCGTCGTCGATCACCTTGTAGGAAACCATCTTCATCTCGTTCCCCACTTCGCCGAAGCGCCGCCCCATGAACCGCTTGATGGAGCGGACGGTGTTCTCGGGATTGGTAATGATCTGGTTCTTCGCCACCTGCCCGACCAGGCGCTCGCCCTTGTCGGTAAAGGCCACGATGGACGGCGTCGTGCGCTGGCCCTCGGAATTCTGAATGACCACCGGCTCGCCGCCAATCATCACGGATACGCATGAATTGGTCGTTCCCAGGTCTATCCCTATTATCTTACTCATTGCAATTCTCCTTCACGTTAGTTATCTATAGTTTCGTTTCGACAATATATAGGCGCTGCCGCGCCCTGATCATTACTGTACTGTCCCGCCGTCGTCGGTATCCGCCTCCGCGGGAGGAGCCGCCTTCATCGGCTTTGTCACGCGTACCTTCGAGCTGCGCACCACCATGTCGTCGATGCGGAATCCCTTCTGGTACACCTTCGTGACCGTATCGACGGCGACGCCGTCGCTCATGTCGATCTCGACTGCCTCGTGGAAGTTCGGATCGAATTCCTGGTTCAGGGCCTCGATCTCGACGACGCCGTACTTCTTCATGGCCTCCTCGATGCGGCGGGAGATCATCGACACGCCCTCGACGAAGGATTTGTGCGCCTCTTCGGACGACGCGTCCCTGGACATGCTTTCCGACGCATCGATGGCACGGAGCAGGTCGTCGTTGATCTCCATGATATCATTGGAAAAATCCTTGATCGCCATCTTGCGGGACTCTCCCTGCTGCCTGGCCATGCGCTTCTTGTAATTCTCGAAATCGGCCTGGCGCCTGAGCATGACGTCCTTGAGGTTTTCCATGTCGCTCACGAGCTTCTGGTTCTCCTTGATGGCGTTGCACCGCTCCTCGTCGGCGATGCGGTCCGCGTCCCTGCGAAAATTCTTCCTCCGCTCCTCGGCGGCCTTTTCATCCTGCATTTTCTTTTCGAGATCCTCGTCCGAAGAATCAAAACCTTTCTTCAAGGCCGCCTCGTGGACCTCTTTCTCTTTAGCTTTGTGATGTTCCTTGTGCTTATCCATCATCTACCCCGGTTCTATATATGCAACACATGAAACTGCACCGTGCTCCGTCGGCGGAGCGCGATACCGTTGCGTGTGCGTTGTTCGCCATTCATATCAAGGGAAAGCGGCGGAGTCTCCAGCGCCGATCCCCGCGATGTCATTTCGACATTTTCGTCAGCAATTCCGTCACGACCCTGCCGGTGTAATCCACCAGGGGCACGATCTTTTCGTAATCCATCCTCGTGGGTCCCAGCACTCCCACGGCTCCCACCAGCTTGTTGCCGATCTTGTACGACGTGGAAACCATGCTGCAGCCCCTGACGTGCTCCTCCTCGATCTCTTCGCCGATGAGGGTGCTTATTCCCTCGCTCTCCAGCGTGCGCGAGAGGATGCGGCGGAGGATGTCATTCTGCTCTATGATGCTCAGCAGGCTGTGGAGTCGTTCCTCCTCTACCATTTCCGGTATCTTCAGGAGATTCTCGATGCCGTCTATGTGAAGGCGCGGCTCCTCGCTTTCCGCGACCGCGAGCTGCGCGATGTCGAGGGCCATGTCCTTGTTGACGCCGGACTCCTTCTCCTTCCGCAGCCGCTCGAAGATGCCGTCCCTGATCTCGTTGATGGCGTAGCCGCAGAGCTGGCCGGTCAGGTACTTGGAAAAGCTGTACAGGTCATCCTGCGTTACGTTGGACGAGATCAGCACCTTCTTGGTGAGCACCACGCCGGTCCTGGTGATCAGGATGAACAGGATCTCGTTGTTGTCCATGGGGATCAGGACCACCCGCTTCACCACCGTGAAATCGAAGCGCGGCGTCAGCATCACCGCGGCGTAGCGCGATTCGGTGGAGAGCATTTTGGTGATCACGGAATAGATCTTGTCGAGCTGAACTTCCCGCTTGATCGCCTCTTCCTTGACCGATATCTCGCGGTCCTTCATGGAAAACTCATAGGAATCGAGAAGCGAATCAACGTAAAACCGGTACCCCTTGTCGGTGGGGATCCTTCCGGCGGACGTATGGGGCTGCTTGAGATATTCCAGGCCCTCCAGGTCATACATGATGTTCCGCATCGTGGCCGGGGAAACGGCCAGCGAGTATTTATGCACGAATGAGCGGGAGCCAACGGGCTTTCCCTTGGTTATATATTCATACACGATGGCCTGCAAAATCGAGGCTTCTCTTTCTTCCAGGGACCTTTCTTTTGTTGTACCTTGGGACATAGTAATCACCAATCTATTAGCACTCTCCACTAATGAGTGCTAATAGCATATTAATAAAAAAAAGGCATATAGTCAAGCCAAAAAGTCACTATTTTCCTTTTTGTTCTTTTTCTTTTTTATCTTTATCTTTTGCTTTATCGTCAGCTTCGAGGGCCATCTTGGCTGCGTCGATGATATTCTTGAGCTTGGTGGCTTCGACATCCTCGCCGAAGAGAACATGAATCTTGCGCAGGGCCGCAAGGTACGAGATGGAGCTCTTCAGGTCGTCCCTGGCCTTCCCGGCCATCTCATACTTGGTCCGGAACTGTTTGGCAGCCTCCGTGAGGCTATCCTTGCACAGCAGCATCATGTCGCGCCGGTCGTAGAAAAAAGGCGTCCGCGGGTCGCGGAGCCTGGCCACATCCGAGAAACTGGTAATGTTCTTGGTGATAACGGCGGCGCGGGCCTGCCATTCCACGAAGGACCATTTCCACTTGGTGTCCTGGCCGAAATTCCTGATCAGCTCGCCCAGTATCCTGTGCATGCGCTTAACGAAGTTGAGGATCTGCTGAGGATTTATCTCCTTGATGGTGGCCAGGTATTCGTCGTTTTCCTTGAGGGACCGATCGACCTGGTTCCCCACGATCTCCTCCAGGTACTGGAGCACCTTGTAGAACTCCTTGCGGGCATTTTCCAGGAAGGTGCTGTTCCGGAGGTTCAGCATCTCCAGGGAGAGGTCGTTCATCTTGATAAAGTTCTCAATGGCGTCCATTTCGTGCGACGCCAGCTCGAGGTTATAGTAATTGGCGATGTTGGGATGCTTCTTCTTCTTCGCGGCGGCCTCGTTGATAGATTTCTTTATCTGCTCCACTTCGCGCTTGATGTCCTTTACCTCATCGTTATATGCCGCCTTCTCGGCCTTGCTTACCGTTCCCATAACACCTTCCTATGCGTAGCTGTCGATAGTGGTTCCCTTGTTATTTTCGGCCGGTTCAGGGTTTCTATTAACAGGGGCGGGCTCATTTCTCACAGGCTCCTCCTGGCGGGGCGGCTCCGTGGAAAAACCGCGGGGGACCACATCGGGACCGCTGATGTTGGTTATTTCCATAATCCCCTCCTTATTATACTTTATTCGGACAGGCTCCCCTTACAATGAGCCATAACTCAATTTAAATATAATTTTGGGGTACGGATATTTCAAGTAAAAAAATGGACTCGACCGCCCCCCATTACCCGCTGTCAACAACTCACAACCCACGGTCTATATCGTCCTCTCGGCGGGATTACGTCTCTTTATATGAAAGGCTGAAAGATCTTACCGGTTAATTGAAGGACGCAATGGCTTCATCAACGGTGGAACAGATCGTGACAATAGAAATAATCTTGGTCATTTCCAGAACTTTCTTCACTTCCGGATTGACCGAGGCAAGACGAAGCTGTGACTCCAGGCTCTTGTTGACATAATAAAAAACGCCTAATCCCGAACTTGTTATCATGTATACATCGCTGAGATCGATAACAAGCTTCTTTATTCCATAATCACTTATTGCTTCCAGAAGCAATTCTTTAAGATTGGGAATATCCTGCGTGTAGACTTGCCGTACCACGATTTTGATCAGGAACAGCTTGCCACCCTTATCGATGACTTCAATCATGGTTCACACCCGCCCTATGTGCAGTATTATGTATATATTGAATAAAAGTATATCTATAGAGTCCTGTCCACCTTTTTTTTATATTGAAATTTCCGGTTCGATGTTTCAAACTGGCATTGATTGGGTCCATTCAATCCCTTCTATCTATTTCAGATAGAGCACAATTTAATTATACAAAATGGCCGAAAATTATGGAAATAAGTCACCGGGATTCAAGAAATCATAAAATAGTAATACTGAAAGGCGAACTGGATTATTTCAGCAGCAAAGAAGTAAGAGAAGTATTATTCAAATTCATTCATGAAAAAACAAAAAGCATAATCCTGGATCTCAGGGACGTGCCTTTTATAGATTCGGCGGGTATGGGCTTACTCATCACCGTCAACAAGGAGTTGAATAAAATTGACGGTAAAATCGGATTACTGAGTCCATCGAAAGATGTATTGGATCTCATGATACTGGCGACATTGGACAAATTAATTCAAATATACGATAATGAAGATGACATCAAATAATCACCGTCATGATAACACCGGTTCGGCCCCATAGGGGTGAGTGGACCGATTTTACTCAATCCTTGAGAGTTTCCCTTCGGCTACCACATATTGTTCCATTTTGACGAGGCGGAGGCCCTGCATGGCGCTGAATTCCGCAGCGGCCAATACCTTCACCGCGTCATCGATCCTCACCGATTCCCCGGAACCGGCGTAGAGCCGCAGCACAATCGAACTCTCCCCTTCCCGGTCGTACGAATGCACCACCGTATTGAAGGAAACGACACGATCCAATCTCTTCCCATGCTTCACAAAATCGGGCTCCGCGGCAAGGCCGTTGATGACCGCACCGATACCGGAAGCGGCCGTAACCCGGTACTCGATGACGCCGGTCACCGCCATGAGCGAGGTTGCCTTCATGTCAAGGGATCGGATTGCGGTTGCGGCGATCCCCTCCGGGAGGGAGGCGTTGAGAAGATTGAGGATGTCGCCGGCCATGGCGCCATAAAGATCCACGTCAACCAGCTCCGCCTCGCTTTCAACGCCCAGGGGCGTGGGAAAGCCCGCTGACAGGCGCTCCCGCTTGTTGAAGCCCTGGGTCATGGCCACAGGGGCCTCCGCCATCCGCAGGGCCCTTTTCACTATTTCCATGAAATCGATGTGGGGAATGAACCGCGCCAGGCCCGTCTTGGCGAAGCGGACCCGCATCCTGCCGGTGACCGCATAGCGTTTCTCGAAGCTGCGCCGGGCCTCCTCGATACGGGCTGTGTCGATGGCCCCGGGAGTGCGGGGGACCCTCTCGCGCAGGGACGCGCCCGCTTCGCTCGCGGCGGCCCGCTTTTCCACCAGCCCTTCGAAACCGGTCTGGACAAGGCGCCAGGGGAGCTGTCCCTCAAGTCGTTCACCCAGTCTCCCCTCCCATCCGGGGAGACACCCGTCAAGGACACGCTTCCATATATCATACCTGAAATGCTCGTCCCATGAATCGAAGCGGCACCCTTCCCGGTATGCACTCTCGATGGCATCACCCAGGCGTGCGTCACCCCTGGCCAGGACCCCCTCGATGATGGAAGATTCCACGTTATGGTTCTTGACCGTGATGGACCGCGGCAGGCCGCGCTTGATCCGGCAGACCGCGTCCTCGAAGTAGTCCCTGCCCATCTGGCGCTCCCGCTGAAAGGGAGTGTGGGGCTTGGGCACGAAGGGGGACACGGTCACGTTGATGTCCAGCTTCCGCCCGCCGATGCGGTGCAGTTCCTTCAACAGGGCGATGATATCCGCCGCTTCGTCATGGTTTTCACATCCCGGCAGACCGATCATGAAATAGAGCTTGATGACCTTCCACCCGCGGGCGTACACGTGCCCCACGATCTCCATGAGGTCCCGAACGAAGACCCTCTTGTTCGACCTGGCGCGGAGCTCCTCGGAGGCGGACTCCACCGCGAAGGTGAGGGACGCCCGCCGAAGCTCAGAGACCTGCTCGATGAGCGGCAGCGTGGCCGTGTCGACCCGCAGGGACGGGAACGACACCGAGATCCCCATGGCCGTGAGGTCCGGAAGGACATGGTTGAAGAGGGACACCAGCTTCGGATAATCGCTGATGGACAGCGACGAGAGGGTGACCTCGTTGTACCCGGTGTTCCGGGCGATCTCGCGTATGCGGCCGGCGATCTCCCGGTGATCGTAGCAGCGGTAAGGAAGATCGTAGAAACCGGCGTGGCAAAAATTGCAGAAATTGGTGCAGCCCCGGCTCGCCTCGATGACGATGCGCTCCTGGGCGATGCGGATGCCCGGCACCAGGGGCTTCACAGGGTCGACCAGGGCCGCGCCGCGGTACACCCTCTTCCGCACAAGCGGCCCATCCCCGGCGCCGTCGTACAACGACGGCAGCAGCACACCCTCGATCCCGCCGATACGGGCCAGGGTCCGCGTCCTGTCCAGGCCCTCTGCCTTCGCCGCCATCAGGGCCTTCACGATGTCGACGATCCCCTCCTCGCCGTCGCCGATGAAAAAGGCGTCGATGAAATCGCCCATCGGGAAGGGATTGGACACCGCCTCGCCTCCGGCGATAACTATCGGCGACCCCTCGCCCCGGTCCCGGCGGCGCAGGGGGATGCCGCCCAGGTCGAGGACCTGCAGGACGTTGGTGAAAAGAAGCTCGTGGGAAAGGTTGAAGCCGATGAGATCGAGGCCGCACAGGGGCGTGAAGGTCTCGAGGGTGTACAGGGGGACGCCCCCGGAGCGGAGGGCTTCGGCGAAATCGTCAGACACGGCAAAGACCCGTTCGCAGGCGGCGCCATCGATGGCGTTCACAATGTCGTAGAGGATGCGTATCCCGTTGTTGGACATGGCCACTTCGTACAGGTCCGGATACGACAGGGCCATGCGGAAGGGGGCGCCTTCCTTGACGATCATGTTGAGCTCGCGGCCCATGTAGCGCCCGGGCTTCTGCACGCGCGAAAGGAGTTTTTCAATTGTTGGCTGGTCGATTCGCTTCATATGTTCCATGACACTATTCATTCAACAGCCTTTCCGGCTTCAACTCATTTTTATATTTCTCGCGGAGACGCAGAGTCGCAGAGAAAATATAGATTATCATATCGCAATAAACCCTATTCCCCCTGCGTCTCCGCGCCTCTGCGAGAGATATTCTCCGTTCCCATAGCCCGTGCCAGGGCCACATACTCCTCCCGGGTCAGCTCCTCGCCGCGCCTGGCCCCATCGACGCCGGCAGCGGCAAGGATGCGCGCCGCGCCGCCCCTGTCCAGGTCAAGGTGGGGCGATCCGGTCAGAGCCGCGACAATGGTCTTCCTTCTGCCCCAGAAGGCCGATTTCACCAGCCGGTGAAAGAGGTCTACGTCATTTCCCTCAAGGGGGAGCGAAGGACGGCGGGACAGGACAAGGAACGACGACGTCACGTCGGGCCTGGGATAAAAGGATTCCCGCGGCACGGTCAACAACCGGCGCGCCTCGTAGTAGAACCCGAGGGTCACCGTGAGGGCGCCGTAGCTTTTACTGCCGGGGGCCGCGGTGATGCGCCCGGCGACCTCCTTCTGGAGCATCACGTAGACCGGCGTCGCCCGGTAACGGGTGAATTCAAATAGTATTTCGGAAGAGCAATAATAGGGAAGATTCGACACGATCTTGTTAAAGGTGTCGGGGGGCGGATTTTTCAGGAAATCCCCGTGGACCAGGGTGAAGTTTTCCCTGGCGCCGAATCGGTCGGCAAGGTACCGGCAGAATCCGGCGTCGATCTCCATCGCCGTCACGTGGCCCGCCCGTTCCACCAGCAGCTCCGTGAGGGAGCCGAGGCCCGGGCCTATCTCGAGGACCCGGTCCGCGCCGGTGCATTCCATGGCCCCGACGATCTTTTCCCTGGCTTCCCTGGAAACGAGAAAATTCTGACCGAGGCGCCTGTTCGGATGCAGGCCCAGGCGCTCGATGGTCTCTTTGATTTCAACGGTATTCATTTTTGTTCTTGAAATTCAGCCCGATAAAAGCCAGTATATTCACGGCCGCGGGGCCCTCACCGTCAACCGGCCGCGTCTATACACTGTGCGGAAATTGCGATAAAATGTCAACCTCGACATCAATTAATTCAGGAAGAGGCGGAGATGATTTCATGCAAGGCATAAAAATGACTTGAAACGAAATTATCGAGGTGGCAGAAAGTAACAGGAAAACCCAATCTGAACTGATTTTATAAATGATTTCGGCCCTGCGGAACGCCTTTCGGACTCGGTAGAGGCGGTTTTTATTACACTAATGTTAAATTAGGGCGATTTGAGGCTGCTACCGCAACGCAACTGTTGACAAACAGGAGCGGGAAAAATTATATTCCCTTTGTTTTTACAATATCACTAATTCGCACTGGAGGCATCCATGAAGAAAGTAACACCGACCATCGCGACCGAGAGAACCTATACGGTCGAGAAAGAGAAAGACCTCCCCATCTCCAGCTACTTCGGCGAGGACACTTTTAACGATAAAGTGATGCAGGCAAAATTACCCAAGGTATTTTACGCCAAGCTGAAAGAGAGCATCGACAAGGGGAAGAAGCTCGACATTGAAACGGCCAACGCCGTGGCCCACGCCATGAAGGAATGGGCCCTGGAGAACGGGGCCACCCACTTCGCCCACTGGTTCCAGCCCATGACCGGCGCCACAGCGGAAAAGCATGACGCCTTCATCGAGATCTCCGGCCCGGGCGAAGTGATCGAGCGCTTCACCGGCGAGCAGCTCGTCCAGGGCGAGCCTGACGCGTCGAGCTTCCCCAGCGGCGGACTCCGCGCCACCTTCGAGGCCCGCGGCTACACGGCCTGGGACATGTCAAGCCCGGCCTTCCTCCGGAAAAACGGGATCGGCATCACCCTCTGCATACCGACGGCTTTCATCTCGTACCACGGCGAGGCCCTGGACAAGAAGACGCCGCTCCTCCGCTCCGTCAGGGCGGTCAACGACAGCGCCATGCGGGTCCTGAAGGTCCTGGGCAACCGTAAATCGAAGAAAGTGACATCCAACCTCGGGCCGGAGCAGGAATATTTCTGCATCGATATGGATTATTTCTACAAGCGCCAGGACCTGGTGCTCACCGGCAGGACACTTATGGGAGCGCCGCCGGCGAAAGGCCAGGAGCTCGAAGACCAGTACTTCGGCAGCATCAAGGAGCGGATGCAGTCCTTCATGCACGATGTCGAGGAAGAGCTGTACAAGCTGGGGATACCGGCCAAGACCAGGCACAACGAGGTGGCGCCCGCGCAGTTCGAGATCGCGCCTATCTTCGAAGAGGCCAATGTAGCCGTGGACCACAACCTCCTCGTCATGGACAAGCTGCAGCAGGTGGCGCGCCAGCACAACATGGCGGTCCTGCTCCACGAAAAGCCCTTCGCGGGCATCAACGGGTCAGGCAAGCACGTGAACTGGTCCCTCTCGACCGATGACGGCATCAACCTGTTCAAGCCGGGGAAAACCCCCCATGACAACATCCAGTTCCTGGTGTTCCTCCTGGCGACCATGAAGGCAGTGCTCAGGCACTCAGATCTCCTGCGCGCGGCAGTGGCATCGGCGTCCAACGACCACCGCCTGGGAGCCAACGAGGCGCCCCCGGCGATCATATCGATCTTTCTCGGCGACCAGCTGACGAAAATTCTCGAGAGCATCGAGAAGGGCGTCGCCTCCGACGCCTCCGACAAGTCGATCATCGACCTGGGCATATCGTCGCTGCCCGTGGTGAGCAGGGACAATTCCGACCGGAACCGGACCTCCCCCTTCGCCTTTACCGGGAACAAGTTCGAGTTCCGCGCCGTCGGCTCGTCCCAGAACATATCCTTCGCCGCGACCGTCGTCAACACCATCATCGCCGAGAGCCTTGACGAAGTGGCGGACATGATCGAAAAGCGGGGGACCGAAAACATCAAGCATACCGTGATGGAAATCATGAAGGAAGAGCTGCCGAAGGTGAAGCCGATCCTCTTCATGGGCGACAACTACACCGACGAATGGCACGCCGAAGCCGAGCGCCGCAAGCTCCCGAACATGAGAACCACGCCGGAAGCGCTGAAGTCCCTGGACACCGAAAAGGCTTCGAAGCTTTTTGAAAAATACAAGGTGCTCTCCCCGATCGAGCTGAAATCGCGCTACACCATCAAGCTCGAGAAGTACATCAAGGACATCGAGATAGAGGGACGGGCCCTCCACAGCATGGTTTCCAGCATGGTGCTGCCGGCCGCGATAAGGTTCCAGGGCGAGGTGGCCTCGTCGATCGCCAAGGCGGAAAAGGTCCTGGGCGGCGTCGACTTCTCGGCCCAGAAAAACCTGCTGAAGCGTATCGCCGAGCTCATCGCCGGCATCGAGGGCTCCACCGCCCTGCTTAAATCCAGGATGGAAAGCAACGGTCACGGTCATGACTACCAGAAAGCGGCGGAGTTCTGCAACAGCGACATCAAGGGCGCCATGGCGGAAATACGGAAACAGGCGGACGAGCTGGAGGCGCTGATCGCCGACGACCTGTGGCCCATGCCGAAATTCTGGGAAATGCTCTTTGTGAACTAGGAGATCATTTCAGAGCAATTTACAGAGGCCGCGGACACATCCGCGGCCTTTTTTATGTATTTATCCGGCCTCCGGCGCGTAACCGATAGGCGCGCAATATATGTTTGCCCTCACCCCGCCTCCGGCGAATTCCATACCCTCATCCCCCCGCCCCTTCTCCCATTGAGAAATGAAGAAAGGAGAAGGGGAGCTTAAAGAGGAGCCCTCTCCTTTTTTCATGGCTTTATGGGAGAGGGCGCGCCGGAGGCGGGGTGAGGGCATAATTTGTACGCGAAACGCGGACAAGGCATAAAATCAATTTACCCGGTAGCAGATATCATCTTGATCCGTGTTTAAACATTAAGGGCGTAAAAAAAGTATTGCATTATTAACCGCTCGGTTAATAGTATGCCAGTTTTTGTATCATTTTTAATTCTCGCACATCTAAAACTTTAATTATATACTTCAGCGAGTGCTTATGTCAGATATACTTATCATTGTAGGACACGGAGAAACCTTCGTATTTGCCATGCTCATACTGGCCAGCATCCTTGCCCTGGCGGTGGGAATGGAGCGGGCAGTCATATTCAAGCGCAATTCCAACAAGAAAATCTCCCGCTTTGCGGAAGAATTGATCGCGCTCCTCAGGAAGCGCGATCTCAAGGCGGCGGCCGACAAGGCCCGTGAATTCGGCGACAACGTCTACACCCGTTTCGCCATCTTCTCCATCGAACACGCCAGCGACAACGCCCACGGCCTTCAGGACCTCATGGCCGGGAAGATATTAGAGGAAAAGATAGAGCTCGAGAAACGGCTGACCATCCTGAACACCCTGGGCAACAACGCCCCCTTCATCGGGCTCCTCGGCACGGTCCTGGGCGTCATCAAGGCGTTCCACGGCCTCGGCACCCTCGGCAGCTCCGGAGCGGACGTGGTCATGCGCAGCATCTCCAAGGCCCTGCTGGCCACGGCGGCCGGCCTCTTCATCGCCATTCCCGTGGTCATGGCCAACAACTACTTTTCCAAGAAGGTCAAGACAATCATCCAGCGGCTTGAGATCCTCTCGCGGGAGATAAGCGCGAGCCTGCATGTGCACAAGGCGGCTCCCGCCGAGACCAAAGCGCCGAAAGCGACGCGGAAAAGCGTTAAGAGGTAACATATCATGGCATTACTACCCGGCAGCGGCGACGACGACGAAATCGGTTATATCAATATCACGCCGATGGTCGACGTGCTCCTCGTTCTCCTGGTCATATTCATGGTCACGGCGAACTTCCTCAAGATGGAATCGGTGAATATCAACCTCCCCAAGGTCAACGCGGCGGACCCGAACATACAGCAGTCGGTGCAGATCGCCCTCACCAAGGACGGCAAGCTCATGATGGAGGATACCGAGGTCAACGAGGAGAGAATGGTCGCCAACCTGGCAAAGGAGTCAAAGTACCGGCCCAACATGAGGGTGACACTTTCCGCGGACGAGCGGCTCCCCTACGGCGCCATAGCCCGCGTCATGGGCCTCATCCGCCAGTCCGGCGTCACCCGCATCGCCCTGTCAGTAAAACGCTGACCCCGGAACAGCTTATGGCCCCGCAGCTGTTACATACCATACGAAAAAAAATAAAGGCGATGGACCTCTTCGAGCTCTGCCTTACCATTTCCATAATCCTTCACGCCGCGGCCGGCGGGGCATACTTCATCTCCAACATGCCCTCGTTCACAACCGACGAGGACGAGCTGATCGACGCTTCCAAGATAAAGATGAAAGACGTGGACGTCGATTTCATCGACATCCCGTCGTCGGTCCCCCTGGGGGGCGACACCAATCCCGCTCCCGTCGAAAAGGAGGAATGGATCGAGGGGACCGGCAAGGACAAGCCGGACGCGGAGAGCACCGACATCGACATCAACAAGCTCTCCGGCGACGGCACGGACAAGGACGGCTACATGTTCGCGGACCTGAGCGACCATCCGCCCGTGCCCATCATCGACTTTGACCTGAACAGGTACTTTCCCCAGGCGGCGCGCTCCGCCAACATCACAAAAAAAACGGTGCTCCTCCAGATGCAGGTGAACGAGGACGGCTCCATCAACAGCGCGAAGATCGTGTCCCCGCCGTCGGGCTACGGCTTCGACGAGGCCGCCATGAAGGTTGTGGCGAGGCTCCGGTTCAGGCCCGGGAAGGTTTCCGGGAGGACCGTGAAGATGCTGCTGCGGGTGCCGATTACGTTTGTTCTCGAGAATTAAACGACATTGCGGTAGTAACCATATAAGACAATTTACTTTCACTTCGGCTTATCGCAAGTGAAATACCAGTCCCAGGGAGGGTCCTCACTGGGATAATACATCTGCCCCGCTTCCTTCCACTTCGTCCACTGGTAAGGGACCCTCACGACCTTGAAATTGCCAAAACCCGCCTTTCCAAACCTGTACACTATCTCAAAACGATAAAAAGCCTTCTGGATATCGCCTTCAAAATCTATCAGGCCGTGAAAGGCGTCATATGACTTGTGATCAAGGAGCTTCGATGCCAGCTGGATAACTTTTTCCTGGGGAACCTCTTTTTCCAGTTCCCTGTCAACAAAAAGCATGTTCTGATAAATATAGGACTCCATGGCCGGAACGATGGCGAACAATTTACCTCCGGGCTTTAGAATTCTGAATATTTCCCTTATCATATGGCTGACTTTCGCCAGGTCCGAGGCAATAATGGAATTCACGGCCACCGCAACATCAAATGAACCATCGATTCCGCTCATGTCGGCGATGTTCATGACCAGGAATTTCGTGTTAGGCTTACCGCTCCGTTCCTTAGCTTGGGCAATCATTTCCGGAGAGAAATCCATAGCGGCTACGGTCCTGAAATTCTCCTCCAGAAAAGGAATGAGTTCTCCTATGCCGCAGCCGAGCTCTACCACCGACATTCTTTTCGACTTCAGGGCGGTCAACTCATCAATCAGGGGATTGTGTTTACAGTCCTTGAGCGGACTCAGTATTTCTGAATAATAATCCCCGGAAATTCTATCCCACGCTTGCTCATTCATTTGCAAATACCGATTCCATCATCACCGCGACCTCCCTGGCGTATGGGAGGGAGCTATTCACATATAATAATAAAGACTTCAAGTATATAAAAAACGTAAGACTATATAATTACCATAAATTATAAAATCAAGTATAATATATCGGGATCGACACCCCTCTGACAGATGCTTGTTCTCCGAGCCGTCACCGAATAAAGCGAAGCGGAGTGATGTGGCGCCGGACAGGATGTCCGAGTGTCATGGAAGCCGCCTCTCCGGCACCGCTCCAGGTGTGGTAACGGGCCTTATCCGAAATGATCATGGCACTGCTGAAGACAGGCGTCATGCCACGAGTCCCCGACAGGCGCCTTGTGGTTGTGATTATTTTGCATGAATACTATTATAAAGCTTCTGCATGCGAATATCAGTGTCCGAAATGACGTCGGCGCAGTCCCTCAGTTCCTTCCTGATTTCCTCATTGTTACCGTTGACAAGTTTATAGGCGATCTCATGTTCGAGAGACGCCCAGAAATCCATGGCGATTGTTCTGATCTGAACCTCGACCTTGACTTTTTCAGTTCTGTCCGACAAAAAAACCGGCACCGTGATGATCAGATGCAGGCTCCGGTATCCGTTCGATTTCGGGTTCTTAATGTAATCCCTGGTACGGATCAATTCGATATCGTTCTGCGACGTGAGCAGATCCGCGATAGTGTAAATATCGTCGATGTATGAGCATATGACGCGTACACCGGCGATGTCGTTCAGGTTTATCCTGGCCGATTCCGCGCTGAGCTCAAACCCGAGCTTATGCAGCTTTTCAAGTATGCTCCTGGGTGTCTTTACTCTGGGTTTAATAAGCTGGATTGGATTGCGGTCCTTCAAGTACTTGAACTCGTCATTTAATATTTCAAGCTTCGTGGTTATCTCCCGGGTGGCGGATAAATAGAGGTTCTCGGTCTTTATAAATGAATGAATGACTTTTCCCATCTCCTCGGGAAGGAAGTCATCAATCAGTCCATTAAACAGATATGCGGTTTTTGGCTGTTCCACGTTCATTGAATGTCTTCTCCGTCTCCGGATTCATGTTCCGATTATAAAATACAACAATTTTATGAAAAGGCAAACAACCGCGGGGTTACAATTATAGGCGAGGACGCGGCCGCATCGTTCAGGCCGTCATTATGAACATAGTGGAAATATCCCGGACAGGGGCCCTAAGGCCGACGGGAACATTCAAGATGATACCGGTGATGGCAAAGGGGCAGGTTTTCCATGAAGGGAATAAGGCCGGACGGGCCGCTGCATGACGCGGTCCCGGCCCCTCCTGCGTTGCGGTTAAATCATTGGGTGACGGTGATCGTCCTGGATGACTGGTACCTGGAAGTCTTCGTGTAATGCCTTCTCTTTTTTGCGTAGCGTGACGCTTTCTGACCCTTGGTGCTGCATTCGAACTTCACGCTGTAGGTGCCGGGCTTGCCGTACTTGTGGGTCAGGTATTCTCCCCGGGACCCGTCTCCCCAGTCCACGTCAATGCTGTGACTGCACACGCCGGCACAGGACAGGTCGACGGCGATGTCCTCTCCGACTTTTACCGCGGTGATGTCATTTGTTCTCAGGTTGTTGGGACCGGCCTTGAAAATCGTAAAACAGGCATGACCCGGCGACGAATTAACCGTCGGCTTGCACGCGTTAAAGATAAGCATTGACGAGAAGATTGCCGCAGCGAACATAACGATATGTCTTATCATGATGGCCTCCTCTATTCATGATGATGATTTTTTCCCGATACGTCATGTCGATCAAGCATGGCATGTGATAATGCGCTTTCTGTTAATTGTCAAGATCTATTTGCCAGGGCCGTTGTTCCAGATCACGCGAGCCCCGACTCGAGGACTTGTGATCACATGAGCTATTTCCCATGCTCTTTAAGATAGCTCTTTACCAGTTTTGACAGCGCCTTGTCGCGGCTCTTTCTCTGAAGCCTCCCCTGTTCACTTTTCATCATCTCAAGCGACATCATCTCGTTTCTTATGGTGATGTAATTTTGATACCGCCCGAATTCGATTCTCCCTTCCGATACAAGCCGAAGCACCTCGCACCCGGGCTCATTCGTATGAGTACAGTCAGAAAACCTGCACCCTCCCGCGGCCGAGGAAATCTCCGTGAAAGCCATATCGATCGACCCGGCATCTCCGAATGGACGGAGCTCCCTGAGACCCGGGGTATCAATCACCATCGCGCCGCCGCCCAGCATGAAAAGCTCCCTCCTGGTCGTGGTATGCCTCCCCCGCATATCATTCTCTCTCAGGGCCCCGGTCTTCTGGATCTCCTTTCCCAGAAGATAATTTATGAGGGCCGACT
This sequence comes from Spirochaetota bacterium, assembly GCA_017999915.1. Lineage (NCBI taxonomy): Bacteria > Pseudomonadati > Spirochaetota > Spirochaetota bacterium. The sequence continues at coordinate 179,105 of JAGNKX010000010.1, read as the reverse complement.
TTCCCGCTCCCGACGGCCCGGTTAAGGCTGCGGTGATCCCCGGGGTGAGAAATTCTTGCAGCTGCTCCATGCCCTCGCCCGTCAGCGCGCTCACCATGATAACGGGTATATCTCCGGCAACCGAACGGGCCATGGCGCGATAATCGCTTCTCTCGCTTTCAGAGCAGAGATCGCACTTGTTTAAAACGATCACGGGCATGGCGCCTCCGTCGCGCACCATGACTATGTATCTCTCAATCCCGTGTTGCGTGAAATTTCGCCCGCCGTCAAGAGCCGCCACGATAAGCATCAGGTCTATGTTGGCGGCAATGACCTGCTCGTCGCATTTCCTGCCTGCCGCGCGGCGCGACAAAAAACCACCCCTCTCGAGCACCCGTTCAATCTGAAGAGGGTCTTTTTCACCGCGCAGGAGGACCCAGTCACCGACCGCCGGATAGTCCGCCCGGCACGCCGCAATATAGCGGAAATGCCCCGACACCACGGCGTTGAACCTTCCCGCATCAGTTTCAACGTCGTAGCCATGGCCCGCCTCGCCCACGATTCTTCCCGGGGCCAGGCCCGATCCGCTCCAGCGGAGGAGCTGTTCCTCAAGCGAGTCATTCCATCCCAGCTTCGAACGATTCATCTCGCTCCTCCCTGTTTCCCCTGTCCGGGATCATCGCCGCTCAGGGCGGCATATGGAAACGGGAACAGCATCACGGGCTTGATGGCCAGGTTCATAAGCCGCGTCCGGTTATCGTCCCCCGCTATCCTGTTGGCCCTTATGGATCCGCATTTCACGCACCGGTGAATGAGGGCCCATTCGTCACGATCCTTCACCCATACGCCGATCGGCTCCATAAGTCCCCTGCATACCGACATCCGGTCACCGGTGCGAAGGTCAACATGCTTGCTCCAGAGGCATTCAGGGCAGTGATTCCTGTTCCGCGTATATGATTCCGCCGGCACGACTCCCCTGCCGCAATTTTCGCAGATGAACGGTTTGTTTTCATCCTTATATTTTTTGTCACACCTCGACATTGCATTCCTCTCAAAGAAATAATTTGTTTAATGAAACAGCGCAAGACATCGAAAATACGGCATTCCATGAGGGATGACGTGTTTCCCGGTCTCCGGTACAAACTCAGATTTGTGGAATATCGTGTTCTGCTCTGCGCGCACAGAGAATGCTTGAAGGATAGACTTGAGATGAAATATCTGCGGAAAAAATTAATACATAAATCCGGATCGAAGTCAATCCCCGAGCAGGAACAACCCTTTAACAAAAACCAACATAAAGTCTCCTTATCAAATTAATTGCTAATAGTAAGTACCATCACTTCAATGTCAATAATAATTATTAAATTCCCACGCCCGCTCCTCGTTATTTTTCCTGTTGACATGTGCCCGGATTTGCTTCATATAAACGCCATTCAGTCGCGATGAGCTAAGCTGGATAGGGGCAAATTTCTGGATGGTGAAGAACATGCTGAATAACGCTAAAAAGTCGGAAGTTCAAAAATTAATACCGGACATCCTGGTTTTTGTCATTGGCGGTTTGCTTCAATTTTTCGTGGTTTATTTGTGCGTTCCAATGCTCAGCGGAATCGGCATAATGCCGCTTGGGTCATGGATGATTCTTTCAATACCATTGATATTTTTACCCGTTATAGCCGGTGGTCTTATCATACTGAGACTTGAAAAGGGTACCGAGAAAATAACCAAAAGGCTTCTGTTTCATAAACTCAATAAAAACGACTGGCTATGGTTTTTGACCGGGCTTATTATTATGGCAGTCGGAAGCGCCATCATGTTCAAGCTTTGTGCGGTACTGGGCCTTGATTCCAACCCGCCCTTTGCCCGTAATGTAAAAGCATGGACCGAAGGACATTTATGGATGTTCGCGCTATGGGCGGTATACTGGCCGTTTAACATCCTTGGCGAAAACATTGTCTGGCGTGGAGTAATTCTGCCAAGAATGGAACGAAAAGTCGGAAAATTCGCATGGCTTCTCAATGCGTTCTTCTGGGGTGTGTTTCATCTTGCTTTCGGCATTGGAAATTTAATTATTCTTTTGCCAACGTTAATCGTTGTCCCGTTCATTGCCCAGCGAACGCACAACACATGGACTGCGGTAATGCTGCATGCTTCTTTATCCGGTCCGGGTTTCATTGCTTTAGCCTTCGGAATGATGGGATAAACTATAAAGTGTATAAAAACCGAAGCGGTTTACGAGCCACCCACTTTTCAACGCAGAGGTCGCGGAGACCGCAGAGTGATTACAAACCCGAGAAGACCGGTGCCGGGTTCCCGGTAGACCTGAATTGCTTTGCCTATTATTTCAGACATTTTATTTAAATCCTCTACCGGCATTATGTAATACCTCATCCTTTCTCTGCGTCCTTTGTGAACTCTGCGTTAAAATAGATACGCAGGTACATGCAAAGGAGAACAAACGGAAACTCGAAAGTGGAGTATCGTGCTTGATCATCCCTGACAGCGCCCCCCGGGTAGGGGGGGCAATCTCTCTCAAGGATTGGAGGCGATGCTGACACGAATCATTTCAAGGCATTCATGGCCTGGATCATTATTTTGATATCCAGGAAATTCCCCCAGAAAATAGTATCGTACGGAGGTCTTCTTGTATCATAATGAGTCGGGAAGACAACATTTACAGTCCGTGTCCGGGTCCTTGGCAAGTGACGTTACATCGGAATAACCGGCAGGACACGATTCCGCGGTCCCCTTGCAGACCCCCCCGATGCCCATACAACTTCCCTCCGGCAGGCAGCAACCTGCCGAGGCGACGCTACATCCGCACGAGCTCCAGAGAAAATAACCGCCAGTACATGAGCTTCCCGTAAGACAGTAACCGCCGAGGTCTACGCATTCCGTGGTGACCGGGACAATGCACTTGTTATCGCTGCATATCTCATTGGCGAAGCAATGGGAATTGTTGCTGCATTGATAATTCTGGCATTTTTTATCAAGGCAATACTGGCCTGCCGTACAATCCGACTTGGTGGAACATGATGATTCTGACGACGAGCCTGATGATGTGCTTGATGACGAGCTTGATGACGAGTTTAACGCAAGGACAGGCAATAAATCACCGCTGTCGTTGCTGTTGTTTTTATCGCATGTGGTCAGAACCGTTACCGTCATCACGATACCAACCGCGAAGAATAATGAAATCTTAGCCTTCAATAGTAGTCCTCCAACTTGATAATTGTCCGAAACGTACCGGTTTCCAGGTACTTTACATATAAATAGTAACATCCCGGCCGCCCGGAATCATCCGTGGAAATACGTAATGTCCTATTTTTTTCCGCCTTTTGAGGGAAAGATCAATTCGATTCTTAATATGCGGAGGTGAGGAGCGGATGGCATCGACCGCTCAGGGAAATCGGCTGGATGACTACTGTCCGGTCATCCGGCCTATTCCATACCGTATTTGCGCGTCATGCGAACAAGCTCGATGCGGTTATTGACGCCGAGGCGATTGTAGATGTTCATGATGTGGGTCTCCACCGTCCGCTCGGAAAGCCCGGTCCGGGCCGCGATCTCCCGGGCGCTCTCCCCGCGGATGAGCGCGTCGATCACCTGGATCTGGCGTGGTGTGATGCGGTAACGGCGCAGGAACTCGCCGGTGGAATGATCGGGGCGGGCTATCATGAGCACTCCCGCCGGATCGCCGAACCTGTCCTTCAGCCCGGAGAGATAGATCTCGGCGACAATACGGTCACCGCCTCCCCTGAACATGGCCCGCGTCTCCCGGGACCCTTCGCCCCCGCCGGCGACCGCGCGAAGCTCATCCATCAGGTAATCCGAATCCTGGAGGATATCCCCCACATCCTTCCCATTGAGGCTGTCCGCCGGGAATTCCAGGAGCTCCACGGCGTAGGCGTTTACCGAAAGTATCCTGAGGTCCGGCCCGAGAAGGATCACCATTTCATGGATGTGCATGATGATGTCATCCGCCATGAGGGAAGGACCCACATGCAGCAGGCGGTAATGCGAAATGGCGTACCACACGCCAGGGACATAAAATATGGCCTGCACCAGGGGCCCTATGGCCGGTATTTTTGTATGAAAATATTTCTCAATTATAAAATCTATGGGTAAAACGACACACAGTAGGCTCAACATGGCCAGGAACAAAACAAACGCCTGACGACGCTCCTTGATCGTAACGCTCCGTCTCATGCGGCGAAACATGATCACGAGACTGGCGAGCGAATAGGAAAAAACGTACGCCACATAGAAGTAAAACCAGAAATATCCGTATGCGGTAATAAAAATCCATGAACCGTCATTGTAGATGAAATCCGAGAAGAGACAAACATCAAAGAGTATGGCGTAGACGACAAACGGGACCGGAATATACAGGAGCGCATGCTGCCAGGGCCTAAGCTTCCTTTTATCGACGGCAAGATACAGGTTCAGGTTTAACACGTCGAAGAGGGCGAGACCCGGAGCCGTCATCTTGTACCAGAAAACAACAGAGTCCTTTGATGGCGCCGAATGGACGAATACCATGATAAAAAGCAGATAGGAATAGCATATCAGCAAATAAAAAAAATATTTGTTTTCCCGTCGAGACGAATCGATGCGATACCCGTAGATCGCCAGGATGACCATGAGGATTGATACGATAAGGGAAAGCGTTGAATATACGTTCATTTATGAGACGCCCTTGTCTGATATGGCGTTTTTTCTCATGCATGCATGCCGTAGTGGAGGGCGGCAGCTCCGGATTGAAAAGTTTTCAGATCGATAATGTCGCATCACGCGGCAACCTATTAAAGAATCCGTGCAGTTCCTCTTCGGCAACCAAATCCATATGGCCGCAGCACCCGCCAAAGGCGCGAGTGTCATGCAGTGCATCTCAAGCCGCAGTATTCACACCCGGTAGTATTCTTTCTTCACGCGGTCGATGACCTGGATGGTATTGAACTTCCCCGACTTCTTCGCGTCGTTCAGGAGCTTCACCCCTTCCTTCACGCATTTCTTGCACGCGCCGATGGGGATCTCGATACCGAGGGAGAGGGAGCAGACCGTGGAGAAGGTCTCCAGGCTGTAGAGGCCGGAGCATTCCTTGCATCGCATGATCTTCTCTATCTGCGTCTCCCGTATGCCGTCGGTGTCGTAGAAGACGTTCTTCTTCCGCGTCATGAAGTCGCCGTAGGGCGGAAGGTTCTCGTATTCGGGCGGGTTGAAGTAGGCGTCCAGCACCACGTCCTTGAGCTTCCTGATGTACTCGGTGATGCGCGCGTCCTGCCGGAGCGCTTCCTTCCGGTAATCGGGCTCCCGCACGTGGGAGTAGTCGACGCCGGCCATGGCCAGGATGATCCCCAGGTTCACGTAGGGAAGCGCCCCCTGGATGGAGTATCCCCCCTCGAGGACCGCTATGTCCGGGTTGAGCTTCTCGTTGAGCATCGCGTATCCCTGGGCGGAGAAACTCATGTTGGTGATCGGGTCCGTGTAGTGGTTGTCCTGGCCGGCGGAGTTCACGATCAGCTCCGGCTTGAAGTCCTTCAGGATCGGCAGCACGATCTCGTCGATGGCGTAGAGGAACCCCTCGTCGCAGGTCTCCGGCGGCAGGGGGATGTTGATGGTCTTCCCCAGGGCGTTGGGCCCGCCGAGCTCGTCCACGTGGCCCGAGCCGGGGTAGAGGGTGCGGCCGTCCTGGTGGATCGAAATGTAGAGCACGTCCGGGTCGTTCCAGTAGATGTCCTGGGAGCCGTCGCCGTGGTGGCAGTCCGTATCCACCACCGCTATCTTCCGGGTGCCGTAATGGTCCCGGATGTACTCGATCATGATCGCTTCGTTGTTGATGTTGCAGAAGCCCCGGTTGCCGTGGACCGACTTCATGGCGTGGTGTCCCGGCGGCCGCACCAGGGCGAAGGACTTGTCCACGGTCCCGTCCATGACGATGCGCGCCGCCTTGATGGCGCCGCCGGCGGAGATCATGTGCGACTCCGTGGTCACCGTGTCCACGTCGGGGAAGCAGAAATGGGAGCGCATCACGTCCTCTTCCGTGGCGATGTCCGGCTTAAACTCGGAGAGGCCGTCGATGTCAAAGATCCCCTCCTCCCTGAGCTGGTCCTGGGTGTAGAGGAGCCGCTCCTCCCGCTCCGGGTGGGTCGGCGATATGGCCCAGTCGAAGGCGGGGAAGAAGATGAGCCCCATGCTGTTCTTTGCCTTTATCATGAGAGCCTCTTGATCACGCCGGGCTTGATCTGGCACTTGACCCGGATGTCCCTGCCCGCGGTATAAAATCCGTCAACCATGTTGAACGATGATGATTCGATGATGTCCGTGTCCGCCTCAGATACCGGCACGCCGAGCCCTTTCAGGTGGGCCGCCAGGTGCTTGCGGGCGTCGCGCTCCGCGTCCTTCAGCGTGTAGCCGGCGGGTATCTTCTGGCGCACGCCGATGTTCGGGATGAGGAGCTCGCCACGGCTCGTGTCGGCGTAGAACTCGATCTCGATGGTCGTCTTGGCCAGGGCGGCGCCGATGGCGTTGGCCACGTCGAAATTCTCCGGGAGCACGGCCTCGATGCCGAAGGCGTCGGCCAGCCTGTCGCGGAAGCCCCTGGCGGGCCCTCCCATGACATATACCTTCTTCGGCGCGATCTTCTTCCCCTCCAGCATCTCGTGGATGGTGTAGACCGGCCGGTTGTTGATACCGTCGAGCATGTCATTCACTTCGTCCCTGATGCGTCCCACGGCGTAATCAAAGGCAGCGTCCGCGAGCTTCGCCGCAGAAAGGCCGGCCTTTTTCGCCAGGGCCGCGATGCCCTTCACGGAGGCCTCGGTGTCCATGTAACTGATGACCTTCCGGCTGTTCAGCGCGTCCACCAGGGACGGCTCCGCCCCGCCGGCCGCCATGGCGGGCCCCTTCCGGTCCGGCCCCACGGTGACCTCTTTCCCCTTCAGGCGAATGACCGAATCGCCGCCGATGCCGATGGAGCGGGTCTTCAGGGCCCGCACCAGGGTGGGATAGGACTGCAGGGCAATCCCGTCGTTCTCTATGATGGGCACGCCGTCGGCGAAGATGGCGATGTCCGTGGTGGTTCCGCCGATGTCGAGCATGATGCAGTCCTGGGTGATGTCGCAGAGGGCCGCGATGCCCATGACGCTGGCCGCCGGCCCTGACAGGATCGATTCCACGGGGATGTCCCGGGAGAGCGAAAAGGGCATGGTGCCCCCGTCCGCTTTCAGGACGTTGATCTCGGCGCTGATACCCAGCTCGCCCAGCCCCTTGGCGATGGCGTCGGCGAAGGAGTTGTACAGGCGCCACACCGCCGAGTTGAAATAGGCGGTGACAATGCGCCGCGGAAAGGAGAGCTGCCCGGAGAGCTTGTGACCCAGGGTGATGAAATCGGACGCGGCCTTGACCTCCCTGGCTATCTCGTTCTCCTGGTCCGGGTTGCGGGTCGAGAACTTCGTGACCGCGGCGAAGGTCCTGATCTTCTTCTTGCCGGCATCGGCGCCGATGCGCGCGATGGCCTTCGCGTCCAAGCCCTTGACGACCTTGCCCCGGTGGTCGATGGACCCTTCGATCATATTAAAGGAAGCGCCGATCTTGAAATTCCCCGGGTCAATGCCGGGGCCGGAGGATATGATGACGCAGACATCCTCGAGCTTGTCCTCGACGATGGCGTTGGTGGAAAGGGTGGTGCTGAGGTTTATCCGCCTGATCCTGGTTTTGTCGGCATCCCTGGTGATTTCCTCTATGGCTTTGCGCACCGACAGGAGCAGGTTGGAGTGGTCGGTGACCGCCTTGTAGTGGGAGACAATCCCACTGTCGCCGACAAGTACCGCGTCGGTATGGGTCCCGCCGACGTCAAGGCCGAGATACAGATCCGATGATGCCATGACCGCTGGCCGATCCGTCAGGCTTCGTGGGCCTTCTTGCCGTAAACCCTTTCATAGGCCGCGCAGTAGGGACACAGGCCGTTTTCGATATTCTTGACGAACCAGAAGGCAATGCCGCGCTGTTTTTTCCTGGCCCGGGAGCATACGGGACACTCGGCGCAACGCTGAGCCATCTCACGGTCTTTATCGGTTATTGTTGTCATGTGCAGGCCTTCCTGAACAGTAGTATCCGTTCCCGGGCGGGACAGAATGCCCGGGAACGTGATTCAGGATGCCCGACTGTCATTGATCTGTCAATATATTATTTTTCCCGCATCCGGTCATAAATCAGCCGGCGAAGCCGTTGCCGTGGAGCGGGTGAAGCGGCTTACTTGTGCTTATGTTTCCCTGCCCCTGACTTAGCCGCTCCGGACATGAGCGCTTTCTGATCGGGATGCCCGCCCAGCCATTCAACCTCGCCGGTGTCAAGGTGATAGAGCGCGCCGACAACCGTCAGCTTGTTTTCCCTGACCAGCTCCTCCACGATATCGCTCTTTTTGAACAGGTCCTCGATGGCCTGCCATACGTTGAGCCGGATGGCCGCGTCGAGGAGCTTTTCAGAGAACTCCGGGCCCTCCTTCTTCTTCGCCTTTGCGACGGCCGGCTTGATCCTGCCGACGAGATGGGGAATGCTGCCGCCCACCTTGTCGCCCCTGGTGACCGCCGTAACCGCGCCGCAGGCCGTATGGCCCAGGACGACCAGGAGGGGCGTATGGAGGTGCTCCGTGCCGTATTCCATGGTGGCGATCTCGTCAATGCCGCTGACGTTGCCGGCTACCCTGATGATAAAAATATCGCCGATGCCCGCGTCAAAGATGTGCTCCACGGAAACGCGCGAATCGGAACAGGAGAGGATGGTGACGAAGGGATGCTGGCCCTTCTTCGTCTCTTCAAGCCTCTCCATGCCCTGGTTGGGGTATTGACGTTTTCCCGAAACAAACCGGGCGTTGCCGTCTTTTAAAAGCTTCAGCGCCGCCGTGGAAGATATCACCGGTCCCTTGTCGCCGCCCATGACAAGAACGGGGACCATCAGCGCGAGTGCCAATAAACCGACATACCGCGGCTTCACAACAAGACGATTCATATACCACCTTCCTTCAATCAATAATTGACTTTTTGTTTATCTATATATGTCATTTCGAACCCCGCTTGGCGGTGTGAGAAATCCATGAATATAAATATCCAGAAAAAGATTTATCCTCATCCCGTATTACAGGGATTCGTCGATGACAGTGATATAACAGGTCTCACGCGTAAGCCATTACAAAAAAAACCGGCGCCGTGGCGCCGGAATTGACTCATACACAGGGGGCTTACCGTGTATCTATTCACCTTTCTCAATCTCGCTGGTATTGAGGATCCGGTCAACATCCAGTATTATTATAAGCTTGTCGTCCTTTCTGCTGACGCTCTGAATGAAGTCTTCCCTGATATTCGCGCTGTAGTGCGGGCTCTCGTGGATGCTCTCGACCTTGATGTCGATCACGTCGGAGACGGAGTCGACGATCATGCCGATGTAGCGTCCCTTCACTTCCACGACGATGATGACCGTCGCGCTGTTATACTCGCGCTCCGCCATCCTGAACTTGAGCCTGAGGTCCACGACGGGCACGATGTTGCCGCGCAGGTTGATGACCCCCTTCACGAAATGGGGGCTTTTCGGCACGGGGGTGATATCGGTGATCCCGATGATATCGCGGACCTTCAGGATGTCCACGCCGTAGGTTTCCTCGCCTATCATGAAGGTGGCGAACTCCTCATGCTCCTCCTCGATCTCGGAGAGCTGCTCCCGCAAGTCTTCTTTCCTGTTTTTTAATCTCTTACCTTTCATGGCGCCATCCTGCTATAAAGAAAGTATTCCCCATACGGTCATGACATGATATATAGAAAGTAGTATATTACCGGACCGCCGTAAATAGGCGTTTGTCTGTTTTTGGGATACTCCGATGCGGAATTGTTCTGTAGGATATATTCCTACAGAAAGGATGGAATGCCGCGGTTGATGGCCAGGTATGGTTATGATTTTCAGCCCCGCCGTGTCATGGACCCGAGATCCATCGGGCCTTACGAATCGGTCGATCGTTTCACATCATGGGCGGTGACCTTTCCGCATTGAGGGCAATGAAATCCACGCACCGGATTTCCCCCGGCTTTATATCGGAGACCGCCGGCGTCCCACACGGATATGGCATGACCGCACTGCCGGCACTTCATCAGCCATTCCCTGGATTCCTTTTCCATTCTCGATGCCATCCCTTGCGGTACGATTTTAAGTATAAAATCCCTTAACAGAGCCATAGGCGGATATCCTTACTGTTGAATTAAAAATGCTACTTCAGCTTGACCAGCTCTCCGAAAATCCAGACATCAGAGCACATGCCCACGTCAACCAGGTACCAGTAATTGTTCCACTGGCCGACCTTATCCTTCTCCACGGTGCGGGCCTTGACTTTCAGAGACGTTCCGGCCGGAACGGATTCCGTCAGAGAACCGGGACCATACGGAGATTCAAGGTATTTCATTGACCGCGCCTGTGTCGAGGGCTTCAACCTGATCTTCGCGTTGGCGGTCACCACGCCCATCTGCATGCCCATGGTGATCACATTGATGCCGTCGAAGGAGCGCCGGGAACCAGCCGTCACCTTTGTGCCCGGCAGGCCGAATCTCAGGATGGCGGTGTCGCCGGCGATTTTTTTCCTGTCCGCCGCCTCAATAACGAGATATTTCGAGAAGTAGAGATCGCTGTCTGATTTATCCAGGGTGGCTACCGCTTCTCCCATCGTATTGCCGCAGTCCGGGGAAAGCGTCTTGCTGGTGGTCCCGTCGTAACATTTTTCCGGGTGCAGGAGGAGCCTGCTGTTTTTCAGCTCGTACCTCCCTTCGCTCCGCCAGTCAAGTCCCGGACTGCCCAGCTCCATGGAATACCTGTTATTCTTCATCAGGGTGATGGCTGAATGGCCCATGGGGATATAACAGGTCAACCGGCTGTTGATCAGGCCGTCAATATCGGATTGTGAAACCTTTTCCGCGAAGGCGGGTGCCATACATAAAAAAACCGCGACGAACATCAGCAATCTTTTCATTTCAAGCTTCTCCATCTGTTATAATTTTTTTGCTATCATGCGGGGTATACTTCACAAAGGTAAGCCGGCCGTTTGCGGATCGAGGCCCCTCCGGCGCTACAAGCGCCGGGAAGGGGCCTCGCGAATATTATTTTTTCTTGTATATAGTCTCGCTGTTCATCTTGCCGAATTTTTGCATGGCGGCGTCGAGGTCCTTATCGCCCTTGAATTGAAGGGCGGTCGATTTAAAAACCTCCAGCCACTTCGTCTCGCTGGCCTTGTAGTCATCCATGGCTTTTTTCAAGTCATCAGGGTAGGTGTTCTTCAATTCAGGGTACTTGTCAAAAAGCCCGTAGAGCTTCGGTTTCAAGGCATACATTTTATCCGTATATTCATCCATCGCCTTCGCGTACTCCTTCCCGCTTTTCGCCTTGCCTATGTCTTCCGTGCACCTGTTAACCGCCTTGGTCATGTCCTTAATGACCGATTTGACATCGCTGTATTTGCCGCATCCACTCAGGCAGAACAACGCGATAATTGAAAAAGAAATAAGCTTTTTAGTCATTAGAGTCCTCCGGGATAATGTTTAGTTTATGTTGTAAATTATTGTGAATGTGTTTACACGGCGGGGACGACATGATGACAATTCCACCCCCTGCCACGTTTTACTTTTTATTGATTCGATTCCATTTTGCGGTTATTGTCAAAACAATTTTGGAATAACATTAAAAAACCGCTCGGTGAGCATCTATGCCGGGAGGGCAATCCGACACGGGCTATATGGCGGCAGGAGGGGCGGATCTCCAGTGACCGGCGATCCGCCGCTCCGGCAGGGGCCCGATTAATAGGTGTAGACTACGGCCATGGACGGTCCGAAGAAGACATCGGCGTTGTTCCCATAGGAAGCGCGGACCTTTTTCAGATAATGCAGATACTGCGCGCGGAACCCGACAGTGATTGAAATGCCCGCCTGGGCTATATAGTACCCGAAATCGATATTGCCGTTGAAGCCCAGGGCCCCGGCAATGGCGGCTTCGCTCTGGAGCGTGTATGAGATCTTATACGGATTTGCCTCCTCCCATCCTACCAGGCCCACCAGGGACAGGTTCGGCAGGAAGTAGAACCCTGCGGCGATGGGCACCGTGAAGGCGCAGCCGAACCCCATGGCGACCGAATGGTACACCACCTCCGACGATTTGAAGATCAGAAATTTTTCATCATAACGGTACCCCTGGTACCGGGGGCCGAAGAAGAGCCGCGCGAACTTGGCCAGTGTCACCATTACCAGCAGGTCGCTGTCCATTTTCTGGACCGCGAAATGGATCTTTCCCGGTATCAAAAAAGGACTGAGATAAATGAGCGAGCGCGCGTCAGCGATATATCGGCCATACTGGAAATTCCAGGCGAGACTCCACCGCTCGTTGATGGTGAAACCCAGCATGGGACCGTAAATGGCGTTGGGGCCCATCCGATAGGTGAAGCTGTCCACTCCCTTTGTGACCTCTTTAAATGACACGTACTTCTGCCATACCGGCTGCCACCAGAAGCATCCCGCCCTGAAACCGACGCTGATATGCCACTGGCGCTTGCCGTCAGCGTCAGTCTTTTTCTTTACCTCGTACATCTTCTGCTGCTTCGGCGCCTGCTTCTGCTGAGCCGCCTGCTTCTTTTGCGCTCCCTGCTTCTGCTGCGCCGCCGCGGGAAGCGGCAGCGATAACGCCGCCAGCATCAACAGGGCAGCGCATAGGGCCGATAAGCTCATCGATGGTTTCATGACACCCCTCCAATTATTTTTCACAATCATTAATATCAGGAAAACAGCGCGCCGGCCCAATCCTAGATAGCGGGCAGGCTCTGGATATCTTGCGGCGCATCCTTCTGCTTAACCGGGCCTGGCCCCTTGACGCCCCCCGCCTTCGAATCAGAATCGCTTGTCATTTCCGTTAATTCCTTTTTCGCTTCGGCATCGAGCTTTTCGCCGGCCTTGATATCCTTCAACTCCTTCTTGATGTCGGCGGTCTCTTTCGGGGTCAGGGCGGCCACTTCCAGGTCTTTTTTGCCCGCCACGATCTGATCGACCAGGTCCTCGCTCACGATGACCTTCTTGTTGGCCTCAAGCATCTTCTCGACCGTTCCCGCCAGCTTCCCTTCTTTGACCAGCTGGACCAGTATCTTTCCCTTCAGCACGTACACCCTTGAATCTTTAGGATCGGACACCACCATGAAAGACGTGCCCCTGATGGCGGCGATGGTCGTCCGGGTCTTGACGGTGAAGCCCGCCTCCTTTGACAGCTTTGCCATCACCACGAGTATCTTCCCCTTGTCCAGGTCAAATTGCGCCTGGTCAGCGCCGTCAGCCGTCTTGAGGGCCGCCATTTTGACAGTGGAATTCTCCACGATCCTGATAACTCCCCGTGTTCCGAAATTAAGGTCGACAAAGGACGCCGCGCCGGTGACAATGCTGTCGTTATAGGAAATAACGGCGCCTGCCGCCGCGGCCTTTTCTCCGCCGGCCGACAGGATCTTTGCGTTACCGACGGAAAATTGGACCGTCACCATTTCTTGATCGGCCTTCTTGCATGTCGTGACCGATATGGCAACCGCCATCAGCACCGGCATAATGAATACTTTTTTCATACAACCCCCGTCCCGGAAAGATTCTCCCGGATTTGTTGATAGATTTCTGGCAAACGAGCCAGGCAGGCTTGGATATCCCCGCCTTGTCGTTAAAAGTGTATATAAATAAACAGCATATCTGATAAATTGCAATCTGTTTTTTCAAATTATTTAGATGCATAATCGATTCAAGTTTACAATTGTTAACCCAGCGCGATGCCGCATGATCAATATGCGGCATGCTTATAATTGCAAATGAAAAAATTGTTGCAATGATTATCTGGATGGATAATTTTTCATTATACAAATACAAAAATAAAGGAATAAAGTGATGAATGAGATCAAAATGTATTACCTTGTAGTCTTCTCTTTCCTGGCCCTCGGGGCGGCCGTATTCATAACACTCCAGTTCATGGCCGCCCCCTACGGGAGATACGCCAGCGGCAAATGGGGGCCCCTCCTCGATAACAGGCTCGGATGGATCATCCAGGAAGCGCCGGCCTCGGTCATGATGTTCTTCTACTTCTTCATCAGCGACCGGCCGGCAACGATCACGACCATCCTGCTCCTTGCCCTGTGGCAGTCCCACTATTTCCACCGGGCCTTCATCTATCCATTCAGCCTGAGGGGGAGCAATCCGGTCCCCCTCACCACGGTTCTCATGGCCTTTCTGTTCAACATGGTCAACTCCTATGTCCAGGGCAGATGGATTTTCACCCTCGCGCCGGAATCGATGTATGCCGCCTCCTGGCTCGACGATCCCCGCTTCATGATCGGCATCCTGCTCTTTTTTACCGGCTGGGCCGTGAACAAGCATGCCGACCATATCCTCGCGAACCTTCGAGCGCCAGGCGAGAAAGGCTACAAGATACCCCGCGGCGGCCTCTACGAGTATATATCATGTCCCAATTACCTTGGAGAAATGATCACCTGGCTCGGCTGGGCCTTGGCCACGTGGTCCGTCGGCGGCGTATTCTTCCTCCTCTGGACGATCTTCAACCTGGGGCCCCGGGCATTCCAGCATCACCGGTGGTACAAGAAAACATTTCCGGATTATCCGGCCGCGCGCAAGGCCCTGATACCCTTTGTGGCCTGACCATGGAAACGCATAAATACAAAATGGTCCTGGAATATGACGGCGCCAATTATCGCGGATGGCAGGCGCAAAAAAACGCGCCGTCCATCCAGGAAACGGTAAGGACCGCGGCGCGGAAATTCCTGGGCGCGCCAGCGGACATCCAGGGAGCCGGCAGGACCGATGCCGGCGTCCATGCCCTGGGGCAGGCAGCGCACCTGGAAACGTTGCGGGCCGTCGATCCGGAAGAGCTCCGCGCCGGCATAAACGATAACCTGCCCGCTGCCGTCAACATTCTGTCCATGGAAAATGCCCCGCCCCGTTTCCACGCCCGCCATCACGCGGTGAGCCGCAGTTATCTCTACCTCATATCGAAAAGGCGCTCCGCCTTCGGCAGGCGATACGCATGGTGGGTCCCGGACAGGCTTGATTGCGAAAAAATGCAGGAGATTCTCAGCGTGTTCCGGGGCTTCCACGATTTCATATCCTTTGCCGACAAAAGAATGGAAAAAGGCTCCTCCACAACGGTCAACGTCGAGGGACTGTGGCTGGAAGAAATCGGCGATCTCATCGCCATTCGCGTCGCGGGCTCGCATTTTCTCTGGAAAATGGTGAGGCGCATCGTCGGCGTGGCCGTGGAGGCCGGCCGCGGCGCCCTTTCAGCCGACGACGTCGGGCAGATGCTCCTGGCCTTTTCGGAAATACCGAAACTGCACACGGCCCCTCCCCAGGGCCTCTTCCTGGAAAAGGTGCTGTACGAGGGCGACACCCTGCCGGACATCAGGCCGCCCATCACCCTGTATTAATGGACATGAACTGGACCACCATTCAATCCTGATGCCTTTAGAAAATATATTTTACTTTTTCCCGCCGCGTTCCACACTCGCCCCATGGATACGGTAAAGAAAACAGCGGCAGCCCCGGGCCTGCGGGTCGTGGTCATGGAGCCGGGCGGCCCGGTGAACGTCGGTTCCATCGCGCGGGTGATGGCCAATTTCGGCTTCAGCGACCTGGTGCTGGCGGCGGAGGCCGATATCGATGATATTGACGGAAGGGGAAGCCGCGTCGCCATGGGGGGCCTTGAGGTGTTTAAAAACCGACGCGTCGTCGCCACCATTGAAGAGGCCCTGGAAGGATGCGGCCTGGTGATCGGCGCCACGAGACGGGCCCGAAGCGACGAGACCTCCATCGACTTCAGGGAGGCCGCCGCCATAGCCGCCCGCGGGGCGGCAACGTCGCGAGTCGCCCTGCTCCTCGGCCGCGAGCGGGACGGCCTTTCCCGCGACGAGAGGGGCCGCTGTCACATCCTCGCGGAGATCCCCTCGGTCCCGGGGCCTGCGGGGTCCCTGAACATTTCCCACGCCGCGGCCCTTTTCCTCTGCGGAGTTTTCGCCGCGCCTCCTGACGCGGAAAACAGGCCCTCCGCCGACATGGATGCCCTTGCCGCAGAATTCGACAACCTCTTCAGGATATCCGGCATCGGGGAGGAGAACGGCAGGGCCCAGGCGATCTTCAGGGGGCTGGCGGAGCGGGCGGGTCTCACGGCCGAGGAGGCGCGCCTCTTGGAGAGATCATTCCGGTTTTTCGGGTCGAGGATGCAGAGATAGTTATCGGCATGGGTTACCCCTTATGCCGTGATTGCTCTATGCTTTTTTGTTGATGGTCGTCCAACATCCACCCGTGCAGGCGGCTGTCCATGGATAATTATTCTTGACACAATAGTCTTTATCCCCCTATAGTACGGACTATAAATAAATAGTCCCATACAAATCTGTTTCAATAAATAAAACATACAACTTCTCCTTCTTACATGCGCCCGAGCTATATTTCGAGGGGGTGTATCGCGTTAAGCTATCCGGGAAGGCTAAATGAAGATGGTATGTTCGACTGTAGTTATGCCAAAAGGATGTATCGGTTATCAAATCTATTAATGGAGCTATATCATGAAAAAAATCATCAGTCTGTTTCTGTTTTTATTGCTGGCATCTGTTTTTGGACTCTACAATCTAAGCGCCGATGGCGATGCAGCACAAAGGCAGCCGACCGCGGCGGAAAAGGCATATTTCAAGAAGGTGCTGGGAGCCATAGACAAGGCCCTTCCCGCGCCGCCGAAAAACTGGACCGCAGATACGAAGCCTTTGATCGAGGGCCCGAAAACTGTCAATGTCAATTGTGAAAAAGGGGATGCGTTATATTTTAATGCCATATACAAAGGAAGGTGGGAAAACAGGGGCGGCACGAACGATGATTCGGGAGGACAATCGGCGCAGGAATTGGCGCAGGAGATGATGAGGGCGTCCCAGTCAGGGGACAAGGCCGCCTATAAACGCGCTAGCGAAAAAATGATGGCGTTAGGGAAAAAAAACGTGGATACCGCCAACGCTAAACGAAAAGCGATCGATTCTATCGATCCCAAGGACAAGGCATTAGAGGTTGAGATCCAGGTCAACGCGCATGACGCATCCCTGAGGAGAGCCGAGCCCCTGAAGCTCGCGGGAAACCTCAGGGCTTTTATCACCGATGGCTCATATACCGGCAAGGGTGATGAAACCAGGGTTCGGGGTGTCGTTCTTCTCGGCACCTGGGATAACGGCGAAACCAGGAGTGAATATACCTATTATAAATCGAACTGGCGCTCGGGGATCCCCCACCCGTCTTCCAAGAATATGTGTGTCGAGGTGACCGGCGCCGAAAAGCGGGTCAGGGAATATCTCCAGGGCATAAACTGGAGCGCCCTGAACGCGCAGCTGGTGAAGTAACCGCAAAAACATCGCCAGGTGAGGCAGACGCGGCGGAACAATTCCGCCGCGTCGCGCATGACTCCTTCTATTGCTGGAGATGTGTCCCACGGTAACGCGGATTCCGGGAAAACAATAGGGATAAGCACATACAAAAAGCAACTGCTCGGAGGGCTAATCCCGATCATCTCCTTCGGGCTGTACGGGGCGCTTAAGCCAGAACTTTCTAAAGCAGGGGCAAGACAAGGCAGCCAATATTGATTACAGGCAAATTTTGCCCGAGTATCCCGGCACGGCGAGTGTCGCAATCTCACATTACGGATGGCCGGGGACAATCATTGGATAATCAATCTATAAAGGGCCGGAATAGCGTATAAAAGAAATCCCAGCAGGAAAACCGCAGGCAGCGGCCCCCTGTATCCGAAAAAAACGAATTGCTCAATCAGCCTCAAAAGCCAGAAAATGCTGAAACCGATCAATAGCGATTTACCCAGGGATGAGTTTATCAATTCATCATTATGATAAAAAGATATGAATCCCGACAGTAAAAATACCGCTATAAGACACATATTCATCACCTGCATTACCGCGCTGTTCAAAACCGACATTTTCGGCAGCTCTTCTTCCCAGTTGAACAGCTTGAGCCTCCAGAAGAGCACATGAAAAATGGCGAATAAAAAATTATAAACTCCCGCCGCATAGACCAGTACATTGATTTTATTGTTCATGACGGCCTCCAAAATGATATATCTATCAATACGCACTGCCACATCCGGCCTGTCAAGTAAATTATGTAAGAAATGTAAACCTTTAATAAATAAGTAAACCTATTATATTCTTGACAAATATGTAAATAATGACCATAATTATCATGCGAGGTATGATATGAGAAAAGCCGGTAAAACCAGCGAAAAGACATTATACGGTGTCGTAAAAGTAAGCTCCAAGGGACAGATAATCATCCCGGTCGATCTGAGGAACGATCTTGGGATCAAGAATGGAGATCAATTATATATATTGAAGAACAAGCATGACGACATTTTAATGGTATCGCTTGATAAAATGGAAAAAATGCTCAGCGAATACGGCCTGCGCGGCGGAATTGATTCATTATGATGCAATCCAGCACCATATAAGCCCGTGAATCTCCCCGCGCTGCAACCTAGCCCGCGACCCGGTTCCTTCCGCCCTTCTTCGCCTTGTATAGAAACGCGTCGGCCCTGTCGATAAATTCCGTTACGGTGCCTTCCGAGTATTGGGCTACGCCGCCGCTGACGGTCACGGTGATGGCCGAGGGAAATTCATGTTGCTCGACCAGCGTGCGGACCATCTCGGCCACGTGACGCGCGCCGTCGAGATCGGTATGGGTAAAGATAATGAGGAACTCCTCGCCGCCGTATCTTCCGAAAAGATCCGTTTTTCGTATTTTTCGCCTGATGAGCTTCGCAACCTCCTCAAGCACCAGGTCGCCGCGCACGTGGCCGTGGCGGTCATTTACCTTCTTGAAGTGGTCGATGTCAAAAAGAAAGATGGAGCAGAGTGTTCCGTATCGCTTGAAGAGCGACATCTGCTGCTCCAGCATCAGGAGGATCTGCCTGTGGTTGTACAATCCGGTGAGGCTGTCGGTAACGGAGAGAAGCTCGAGCTCATGGGCGTAAGACGCGACCTTGACGCGTTCAAGGTTATAGCGATAGTGAAAAACAAGAAGTGTCACGATGCAAAATGTGATGGAAATGACATAGCTTACGCCCACATCGGCATATCGTTGAAACCTCGTCTCATACAGGGTGATCAATTCGGGATGGTAATATTCGACAACAAGAAGCGAGATGAAAACAACGAGCAATGAAACAAGGGCAAACCATAATTTTTTTCCGCTGAATCCCGCCGCATAGGAGATCGCGAAAAGCACGATAAAATAATGCAGTCCTCCCTGGGTCCCCCCGTTGTATATCCAGAGAACCGGCGTCAGGACAAAGGTGACGAATGATATAATGAGAACATAGGCGGCCGTTTCCATGTTCCTGTAACGGGAAATGTAATAGCACAGGATGAAGATGATCGACCCCGCGAAAGAGAGAAGGCTGTTCATGAGGTCATGAAGGAGAAGGATATTATCAAGGGTGCTCAAGATCGCGACAAAGAAACCGCAGAGCATGAAAATATTGCGCATCTGGTGTTCCAGGGGGAAGCGCTCGTTGTCGCCGCCGAACCTGGTGATGAGCCTGTGGAATAACGGGGTGGTCCTCATCACATGTCACCTTTTCTCCGGGATGGATAGTATGCCTTTTTCATTTATCAGGATCATGAACCCGCCTGTTTTGCAAGCATCATTAGAAAACAATCTAAAACGACCTGACGCACCTGCCGGTTGAGACCTCCCAGAGCTTTATGGTCTTATCAAATGATCCCGAAAGAAGGTACTTCCCGTCCGGTGAAAAGACCATCGATTTGACGATATCGGTATGGCCATCGAAAGTCCTCACCTCTTTACCGGTCGACAGCTCCCAGAGCTTTATGCTCCCTCCATAAAAGCCGGAGGCGGCGTATTTCCCGTTGGGGGAAACCGCCACCGAGTGAATCGGCGGCCTGAATGTGTCTTCGATGAAAGAGCGGATCTTTCTTCCGCTCCCCGTGTCCCAGAGTATCAGGGCGCCGTCTTCGCCACCGGACAGGATCTGTTTCCCATTGGGTGAAAAGGCCACGGACCGGACATACAATCTGTGGCCCTGGAGTGTCCGGATCTCCTTGCTGCTCTCAGCGTCCCAGAGCTTGATCGACGTGTCCCATGATCCTGAAAGCGCGTATTTCCCGTCAGGGGAATACACGATGGACAGGGGAAAGCTGGTATGGCCGCTCAGATATGTCAATTCCATGCCGGAAGTTCTCCCGAACTGCTGGATCATGACACGGCCCCCTCCCCCGAGAACCGTGCTGTACACCGGGGATATGGCTACCGCGTCCACCGAGCCGAGGCATTTGAAGGTCTTTATATCCTTTCCGGTGGCGATGTCCCACATCTTCATGGTCATGTCGGCTGACCCGGAAAGCGCCTCGTGGCCCTCCTGTGAATATACGACGGCATTGACCGAACCGGTATGGCCGGTAAAGGTTCGCACCTCTTTGCAGGCCGGGATCTCCCAGAGCTTTATCGTTTTATCCGCCGAAGCGGACAGGGCGAACTTACCGTCAGGGGAAAACGACACGGAGAATACCGCCTTGGCATGGGCCGGCGGCGTGGTAACCGTCGATATGATCTCGGTGAGGAATCCGTCAAAGCACCACCCGGTTTCGCCCTTTTCAGTTTGAAATTTACACCACGCGCCCCTGACCCCGCCTATGGTCTCCTCTTTTCCTTTCTCGAGGAACTTCAGCTTCTCTCCGGCGACAAGATATCGCATGAACTTGCCGGCGGTGCCGGGCGTCTCCCGGAAGCGCAGATTTTCAGCGGATGTGGCAAAGTACCTGTCCCCGGCCGCGCCGAGAACGCACAGGGCCGAAAGGAGAAACAGCGGCAGCAGTAAAACTTTTTTATTGGACTTCATGCAAAAACCTCGATCAAACATCCAGTATGGCAAACTTGTTGAATAACTGCATACAGTTATCGCTGATGCTCCCGCCGCCGAAGACGGCAGGGGCAGCTATCGATAATAATTAAGTAATGCGATTCGTCTATTAAATTTTTCAATCACAATCAGTTCTCGAACAACGGCCCCGAGGGCCCCAGGTGGCAGGAATAGCATCCGAAGCCGCGCCTGGTCGTTACGCTGAAGGACTTCTTGCCCAGGGCGACGGCCATGGCGGGCACCAGGCGGTCCAGCTTCAGCCTGGTCGTATCAGGATACTTTTGGAACTCCGGTCCCAGGGTCCAGTCGCCGCTGAGGCGGGGAAGATGAGCCGTGGGCATGTGGAAATCGCCGGTCGCAGCTCCCCTGCCGTGGCACAGGGCGCAGGTCACAACGGTATATTTCTTCGGGCGCCAGGCCCTGAACACCTCGGCCGCCTTCGGCATCACGGCATCTTTCATATGGGCCTTGCGCTGGTCCATATCCATCCGGTCCCAGGTGAGGCGTTTTCCATCGGGGCCGGCAGGTCCTACAGCCTTCGGGTAACAGCCCGGCAGCACTAGGATAGACAATATTAACACGCCTGCCACAACGAATAACCGATCATTGCCGCTCATAATTATCCCTCCATCAGCGTGGTTGATGCATATTTGGCGGCGAAATTGCAAAAAAATCAATCATAAAAAATAATCATTGAATTCGGGCTTCCGGCAATGGCAAAAAAAATGTTATTGCTTTTTCCATGACATGCGCTATTATTAATTCGTATAGATACTGTCTGCCCCCTGCTGCAGATGACAAATACTGCTTTTTCCGGTTTTTCAGTATTCGTAAAACGAATATGAATAAAAGGAAGACATTACTGCTGGTTGAAGATGAAGCCCTCATCGCTCTGAACGAGGCCAATGACCTCGCGAGGGAAGGTTATGACGCCATCATTGCCTATTCCGGCCAGGAAGCCGTTAACGAGATAAAAAAAGATCCGGGCTCCATCGATCTCGTTCTCATGGACATTGACCTTGGCCCCGGCATGGACGGAACGGAGGCGGCGAAAGAGATACAGAAGATACGCGACATCCCCATCGTTTTTCTATCCTCCCACATTGAAAAAGCAATAGTTGACAGAACAGAAGCCATAACCTCCTACGGGTACGTGGTTAAAAATACCGGCATCACAGTCCTTGCCGCGTCGATAAAAATGGCCTTCCGGCTCCACGAGGCGCACCTCAGCATCAGGGAAAAGAGCATGGAGATCGAGGCGGCCAACGAGGAATTGCGGATCACCATCGAGGAACTCGAAAGAACAAACGAGGAATTGACGCTGTCCCAGCGGGAATTGATGGAGCGTGAACAGGCAATAGCGGAAAGGGAAGCGATGTTTTCAGCCGCCTTTCGCAGCAATCCGGATCCCGTGGCCCTGACCGAAATTGGAACGGGAAGGATCATCGATCTCAACCCGGCCTTCGAGGCCTGGTCAGGATACTCCCGCGACGAGATAATCGGCAGAACCACCCGTGAGACGGGACTGTGGGCGCGCCAGGAGGACCGGGACGCCATGGTCAGCGAGCTTCATCTTCATGGCATGGTCAAAGACATGGACGTGCTGCTGCGCAACAGAAGCGGGGCTGTCCGCACGGCGCAATTCTCGGCGCAGACCATGAAGGTAGGGGGCGCACATGTGCTGTATACCCGCGTCCATGATGTTACCGATGCCCGTGTCATGGAAGCCGCCCTGCGTGAAAGCGAGGAGAAAAACCGCGCCATGCTGAACAGCATCCCGGACCTCATGTTCATGCTGGATTCCGATGGGGTCTTCATAGACTGGAAGGGGCCGGAAGAAACCCTCGCGATGAGCCCCGACCTGTTTATCGGAAAGAGCATCCGCGATGTCATGCCCGGAATCGCCGGCCTCGTCATGGAGAGGATACAGGCTCTCGGAACCGACCGCTCCCTGGAGATAATCGAGTACGACCTGGAGATGGGAGGGGAAATCCGCAGTTACGAGGCGCGCATGGTTCCGGCCGGGGAAGGCCGCGTCATGTCCATGGTCCGCGACATCACAGAAAGAAAAAGAACCGAGGCGGCCCTGCGCGCCAGGGACGAACAGATTCGCGTCATATTCGAGACATCCCAGGCCGGGATAATCCTGGTGAGCCCGGAAGGGAGAATCACCCTCGCAAACAGGAGCATGGCGGAAATGCTCCGATGCCCCATGGATGAACTGATCAATTCATTTTACCCCGACCACCTTCACCCGGACCAGCACGACGCGGGTGAAGATCTCATGCGGCAATTGATCCGCGGCGAGATCGACCAGGTCTATACCGAGAGGCATTACCTGAGAGCCGACGGGTCGGACTTCTGGGGCTACCTGGCGGGACGCCGCTACGAGGACCAGGACGGCAAGATCCTTTCCCTCATCGGAATAATCAACGACATAACGGGCCTGAGACAGGCCGAGGAACAGGCCGCCAGGAACATCAGTTTCCTTGAAAGACTCGAGAGCGTCGAAAAGATAATCCGCAGGGCCCGTGACCTTGAAACGATGATGATGGACCTGCTCGACACGGTGCGAGTGATGTTCGGCGCCGACCGGGCCTGGCTCCTGTATCCCTGCGATCCCGAATGGCCTTCTTTCCAGGTCAGAATGATCCGGACGAACGAGCGATTCGCCATCGACCTGAAGTCCGACGACAACCTGCCGATAACCGGCGATACCGCGGCCGTCTTCAGGGAGCTGCTCACGTCCGACGAAGTCATGGCCTTCGACCCGCGCACAAAGCGCAATTTACCCTACGGCCCCGAATTCGGCACCAGATCGCAGGTCTCGGTGGCCCTGTATCCCAAAATGAGCAAGCCCTGGGTATTCGGCCTTCACCAGTGCTCCCATGACCGGACCTGGACGGACGAGGAGCTTCGTCTTTTCAACGACATCGGACGTAGGATCGCCGACGGGTTGAGCTCCATGCTGCTGCTCCACACGCTCCGGGAGAACGAAGATCGCCTCCGCGCCCTCATCAACAACATGCCGGACATCGTATGCTTCAAGGACGGGTCCGGCCGATGGCTCGAGGCGAATGATTTCGACCTTCGCCTGTTCCAGATCGAGGGCGTGGACTATCACGGGAAGAAGGACTCGGAGCTGGCGGCCTTCAGCTCCTTCTACCGCGACGCCTTCCTGACCTGCGAGGGCACGGACGAGGAGGCGTGGAAAAAAGGGACGGTCAGCCGCGGCGACGAGACGATCCCGAGACCCGACGGGACCTCGATGGTCTTCGATATCATCAAGGTCCCCACCTTCAATCCCGACGGGAGCAGGAAGGGCCTTGTCGTGGTGGGCCGCGACATCACGGAGCGAAAGCGGATCGAGGAGGCCCTTGAGAAGCGCCTTGTCGCCATGACGAAACCCCTCGAAGATGCCGGGACGATTTCATTCGAGGAGCTGTTCAACATTGAGGACATTCAGCTTATCCAGGATCTCTTCTCCAGCGCCGCGGAGGTTGCATCGATCATTACCCACGTGGACGGAACGCCGATAACAACACCGAGCAACTTCTGCCGGTTGTGCAACGGAATAATACGCCAAACGGAAAAGGGGCTCGCCAATTGCTATCATTCCGACGCGATACTCGGCCGGTATCATCCCGAGGGGCCGGTCATCCAGCAGTGTTTGAGCGGCGGCCTGTGGGACGCCGGCGCGAGCATAACGGTGGGGGGCCATCATATAGCCAACTGGCTCATCGGTCAGGTCAGAAACGAGGCGCAGTCCGATGAGGCAATGCGCGGTTATGCCCGGGATATCGGCGTTGACGAGGAAGCATTCATGGAAGCCTTCCGCGAGGTCCCCACAATGTCCCGGGAAAGGTTCGAGGTGATCGCGCAAACTCTCTTCGTGCTGGCCAACCAGCTCTCGCTCAGGGCATACCAGAACGTGCAACAGGCCCGTTTTATCACGGAGCGCACGGCGGCCGAGGAAGAGCTCAAGAAAACCGCCATGGAAAAAAGCGTTCTCCTCGTGGAGCTGCAGCACCGGGTTAAAAACAACCTCGGCATAATCACGAGCCTCCTCAACCTTGAAATGGGCGCCCTGAACGACGAGAGGTCCCGCAAGGTGTTTCAAAGCGCCATATCGCGCATCCAGTCCATGTCGACGATTTACGAGCAGCTCTACCAGTCTTCCGGCATAGACCGCATCAACCTGAAGCATTACATAGAGGATATCACCAGGAAGATATACAACACCTACACGATCGTCCCCGGCCATGTCCGCCTCAAGCTCGATCTCGAAGATATCACGATCGATCTGAAGCGATCCGTCCCCATCGGGCTCATCCTGAACGAGCTGGTCACCAACTCACTCAAGTACGCCTACCCGGACGGACGCGAGGGCGACCTGCGCATCAACCTTGAGGCCGTCAACGGCTCCATCGGCATCACCGTATCGGACGATGGCGCTGGCCTCCCCGACAATTTCAGGATCAATGACATCCCGAGCATGGGTCTCCGTCTTGTGGAGATGCTGGTAGATCAGATAGACGGAACATTGACCATGGATTCCAACGCCGGCACAACGGTGCGAATAACCTGTCCGGCGTAGATCGTGGCCGTGTGCCCTCTTTGAGCCGCGACAATACCACCGTCCGGCATCCTTCCTTATTTTTATTCATTGACAAATCGGCCGCCCCTCCGGTAGGTTAAATGCGAGGTAACCATGAGAGTAATCGCCATTTCCAACAACAAGGGGGGCGTGGGTAAAACCACCAGCACCGTCAACATAGCCGCGGCCCTGCAGCTCAAGGGCATGAAGGTCCTGATCATCGACCTCGACCACCAGGCGCAGGCCACCTATCACCTGGGCTATAATCCGAAACAGATAAAAAAATCGATATTCCACGTGCTCAAGGGCGAGCTGCCATTCGAGGAGATACTGATCGACCGGAACGAGCTCCACCTCCTCCCGGCGAACCAGGAGCTGAAGGACATAGAATTCCTGCCCATCCCGGCCAAGGAGTTCCTCCTCCGCGACTGCCTTTCCGAAATGAACAGCTACGATTTCGTGCTCATCGACTGCCCGCCGTCGCTGGGCATTCTCACCCTCAACGCCATGGCCTATTCGAAGGAGATCCTCATCCCCCTCCAGGTGCAGTTCCTTCCATTCCACGGGATGTACAATCTCTTCGAGGCGGTGCAGGTCGTGAAGCGCCGCCTCAACAAGGAAATAGACGTGACCGGCATCATCGGCACCATGTACAACGCCAAGCGCGCCATAAACCGCGAGGTCATCGAGGAGACCGAGAACCGCCTTCCGGGCAAGCTCTTCGAGACCCTGATCAGGGAGAATGTCGCCCTCCAGGAAGCGCCCAGCTGGGGCAAGACGATCTTCGAATACAAACCGGGAAGCACCGGGGCGGATGATTACATGAAGCTCACCGAAGAGATCATGGATCGGGAGTGACGTGGAAGGATCGCTTTCCGCGCATCGCAGCCTCCGAAAACCCGCGCCACAGCCCCATCCCTGCGACAGTCTTCCCTCAGTATAAAACGCAACAGGCATAATAATACTCGTCATTGTTTGAATAGATGCATATATTCGAAGCATGGATAGGTAAGCTTCAGGCACGGATCATATATGTAGGGAATACCGGCGTCAGGCAGCCGGAACTGCAGGAGCGGATACTTTGGCCCGGGAACCAGATAGCAGAACAATCCTTCTTGTCGAAGACGAGATCCTCATCGCCCTCGAGGAGGAGAGAAAGATCAGGGGCTTCGGCTACGACGTGATCTTGAAGCACGGCTGCGACGAGGCCGTGGACGCCGCCGGCAATGATGCGGCCATCGACCTGGTCCTCATGGACATCGGGCTGGGCAACGGCGTCGATGGACCCGCGGCTGCCCGGCGGATCCTGGAAAAGCGGGAGGTCCCCGTCGTATTTCTCATCCCGCCGCACGACAGTGGAACGGCGGATAAGGCACGGGGCATTCCCTGTTACGGCTTCTTGGAAATAAATTCCGCCGCCCATATTCTTCAATCATCCATAGAAGGAGCCCTTGAATTATTCGACCTGCACCGGCAGGCGGAGCAAACAGCACAGCAGCGCGGCAAGGAGCTCCAGGCATTTTTCTCCCTGGCGGAAATCACAGAACGCGAGGGCATCACCATAGAGCACCTCTGCCGGGAATTTACAGCCATATTGCCCCAGGGCTGGCAGTATTCCGAAACCGCCTGCGCCAGAATCGTTCACGGAGACAGGGAATACCGGACAGGGAACTATGCGGAATGCCGGTGGAGACTGACGGCACCAATCAGGGTGAACGGAGCGGTTTCAGGGGCTGTAGAGATAGGTTATCTTACGGAGAAGCCGCCGGAAGACGAAGGGCCTTTCCTCAAAGAAGAGCGAATGCTCATCGACGCCGTCGCCCAGAGGCTGGGCCGCATCGTCGAGCGCATTGAAGTCGAGGAAAAACTGCGGGAAACTGAAAAGACCTTCAACCTCATCACCCGCAACATGACCGATGGAATCATAATGTTCGACATGGACCTCGGGGTAAAATATATTTCTTCCGCGGTTGTAGCGGGATCCGGATATACGCAGGAAGAGTTCAAGTCGCTCACTTTTGAACGTCAGTTCTCGGAAGAATCCTACCGGCGGCTCATGAAAGCCGTATCGGAAAACCTGACGACTGCCAATCTCGCCGACCCCGAACTATCCATATCCGTTCAGCTTGACCTGGAATTCATCCGCAAGGACGGGTCAACTTTCTGGAACAACATTACATACCGCCTCATCAGGGACGAAAAGGGAAGGCCAGAGGCGATTCTTGGCGTCGGGCGGGATATCACCGAGCGCGTCAACATGGAGGAAAAACTGCGGGAAAGCGAGGAGAAATTCCGCAGCATGGTGGAAACGACATCGGACTGGGTATGGTCCATCGACACCAGCGGCGTCCACACCTATTCAAACGGCGCCGTGGCGGAACTCGGGTACTCGACAGGCGAAGTGATCGGCACGGCCGCATTCCCCCTCATGCATCCCGATGACGCCCGCCTCTGGCGGAAGCTCCTTGCAGAGCATGCCGCCGCCGGGACAGGATGGCGAAAAGAGACGATCCGGTGGCTCCACAGGACAGGGACCGTCTATTACTATGAAAGCTCAGGCTCGCCGATACTGGATGCCGGCGGCGCAGTCATCGGGTTCCGCGGCATTGACCGGAACATCACCGAGCGCATAATTGCCGACGAGCAGATCAGGTCGCTTCTGGAGGAAAAGGAAATCCTCCTCAAGGAGGTGCACCATCGCATCAAGAACAACATAAGCGCCATGATGGCCATTCTGACGCTGCAGGCGGATACCCTGCGGGACCCCATCGCCGTCAAGGCGCTGAAGGATACCCGGGGCCGCATGCAGAGCATGTCCCTGCTCTATGACAGCCTGTACCGGGCCGACACCTTTCGCAGCATGCCGGTCGCCTATTATTTACCGGAGCTTCTGGATGAAATCGTTCAACTGTATCACTACGGCTCCGCCGTGCGGATTGATACCCGCATAGAGAATTTCACGGTGGGGACCAAAACCCTATCCTCGCTGGGCATCATCATAAACGAGCTTGTCACCAACGCCATGAAATACGCCTTTACCGGGAGGAAAGACGGAGTGATCACCGTCTCCGCTTCAAAGCGGGACGGCCGCGCGGCTTTTATCGTCGAAGACAACGGGATCGGCCTTCCGGAACCATTCGATATTGACACATCCACAAGCTTCGGCCTCAGGCTGGTGACCATGCTGGTGAGGCAGATAAACGGAGCCATTACCATTGACCGGGGAAAGGGAACACGTTTCACCATCGAGTTCGAGGAACCGGGACAATAAGAGCCGGAGGCGCAAACGGAATGCCATACCGCGTCACAAGGAGATCAGCACTTGACCGCTAACCGCAGAACAATCCTTCTTGTCGAAGACGAGATCCTCATCGCCCTCGAGGAGGAAAGGAAGCTCAGGACCTTCGGCTACGAGGTGATCGTGAAGCACGGCTGCGACGAGGCCGTGGACGCCGCCGCCGAAGAGGAGATCGACCTCGTCCTCGTCGATATCGACCTGGGCGGCGAGACGGGGGGGGCCGAGACAGCGCGGCGGATCCTCTCGGCCCGGGACATTCCCGTGATGTTCATCATCTCCCACGCCGCGCGGGACATGGTCGAGCGGATCCGCGCCATTACGCCCTATGGCTACGTCATAAAGAACTCCGGCGATTTCGTCCTCCGGTCATCCATCGACATGGCCTTAGAGCTCCACGGTGAAAGAAAAAAAAGCGAGGAATGCGAGAACAGATACAACGGCCTGCTGCTGAACCTTGACGCCGGCGTCGTCATCCACGGACCGGACACCGCCATAATCATGAACAATCCCAAGGCGTCGGAGCTGCTGGGATTGACCGTTGAGGAGATGAAAGGCATGCTGGCCAATGATCCCCGGTGGAGATTTGTCGCTGAAGACAGCACCCCGCTCCCCCTTAACGATTACCCGGTAAACCGCATCGCGTCTTCCGGCAACTCGCTGAAAAACCAGGTAATGGGTGTTTTGAAGACGGGTTCAGATGACACGACATGGCTCATTGTCAACGGATTTCCGGTGACGGACGCCGACGGCATCACGGCCGAGATCATCGTATCCTTCATCGACATCACCGAGCAGAAGCGCACCGAGGAAAACCTGAAATTCTCCGAGGAAAAGTTTCTAAAATCATTCATGATGAGCCCGGCCGCCCTCTGCATCGCGAGGCTGAAGGATTTTAAAATAATAGAAATCAACGATACCCTCATTAAAAGATCCGGGTTTTCCCGCGACGAGATAATCGACAAAACAGCCCCTGAATTGTTAATGTGGGACAATCCCGAGAACCGCCAGGAGGCCGTCCGGGCCCTTTTGACCGAAGGAAAAATCACCGGGAAAGAGTACGCCTTCCGAATGAGGGACAGGTCCATTATCATCGGAGAATACTCGGCGTTCATTGTCACCATCGGGGGCGAAAAGCACATCCTGGTGACGATCCTCGACATCACCGAGCGCAAGCGCGTGGAAAACGAACTCCGCCGGAGCGAAAAGCGCTTCAGGAACCTCTTCGAGACCATGGCCCAGGGCGTGGTGTACCAGGCGCCAGACGGATCCATCGTGGCGGCCAACCCCGCGGCGGAGCGCATCCTGGGCCTGTCACCGGAGGAGCTCCGGGGCCGCGCGTTTCTTGACGGCCGATGGCACGCCATAGGAGATGACGGATCCGACTTCCCCGACGAAGAGCACCCTTCCATGGTGGCCCTGCGCACCGGCCGCGAGGTCCGCGACACCGTCATGGGCATTTGCCACCCGATCACAAAGGAACAGCGGTGGCTCATCGTCAACGCGGTTCCCGAATTCCATGAGGGTGAAACAACCCCCTTCCAGGTCTACGCGACCTTCACGGACATCACGGAGCGCAAGCTTGCGGAGGAACGGATCCGGGCCCTCCTCTCCGAAAAGGAGCTTCTCCTCAGGGAGGTGCACCACCGGATCAAGAACAACATGAGCACCATGACGAGCCTCCTGTCGCTGCAGGCGGACATGCTCAAGGACCAGTCCGCCGTCAACGCCCTGCTGGAAGCCCGGAACCGAGTCCAGAGCATGTCCACCCTCTATGACTCCCTGTACCAGACGGAGAATATCCAGCAGATGTCCATCGGGTATTATCTGTCAACCCTGGTGGAAAGGATCATTTCACTGTTTCCCGCAGGCGCCGCGATGACAATCGAAAAGCGGATCGACAATTTCACAATGGACGTGAAAAAGCTGCTCCCCCTGGGCATCATCGTGAACGAGATTGTCACCAACGCCATGAAATACGCCTTTGCCGGCAGGAACAGCGGGGTGATTACCGTGTCAACTTCGATACAGGGGAAACGGGCGACCGTGATCATCGGGGACAACGGGATCGGCATACCCGAACCGGTCGACATAGATCATTCGACGGGCTTCGGGCTCATGCTGGTGGGCATACTGGCGAAGCAGATCGCCGGTACCATCAGGATCGAGCGGGGCGGGGGAACGAGGTTCGCCATAGAATTCAACGTGTGAGAGAAGCTGAATACATCGTCCTCCGGTAACACAATACTGAACAAGGGGGAAACAGATGGCTGAAACATACAAAACGATCCTCCTGGTCGAAGACGAGATTCTCATCGGAATGGAGACCGCGCAGATGCTGGAAGGCCACGGCTATGCCGTGGTAACCGCGAATTCCGGGACCCGCGCCATCGAAGCGGCGCACAACAATCCCGGCATCGACATCATCCTCATGGACATCGACCTGGGACGCGGCATGGACGGCACCGAGGCGGCCGCGGCGATCCTGCGCAAACATGACGTTCCCGTTCTCTTTGTCTCCTCCCACACCGAGATGGACATGGTGGAGCGGACCGAAAAGATCGCCTCCTACGGCTACGTGGTGAAGAACAGCGGCGACACCGTGCTGCTGGCGTCGATACGGATGGCCTTCCGCCTTCATGACGCTTACACGCGGATCAAGGGCCAGCGCGAAGAGCTGGAACACGCCAACCGGCGGATGGGTTCGGCCTTTGATGAAATTGAAGCGGCCAACGAAAAGCTGCTACATTCCCAGGAAGAAATAATAGAGGGCGAAAAGGCCCTGCGGGAAAGCGAGGAGCGGTTCCGGAGGCTCTTCGACACCATGGCCCAGGGCGTCGTGTACCAGTCCGCCGACGGCGCCATCGTGGCTGCAAATCCGGCCGCGGAGCGCATCCTCGGCCTTTCCCTCGACCAGATGCAGGGCCGCACCTCCACGGACCGGAGGTGGCGCGCCATTCGTGAAGACGGCACGGACTTCCCCGGAAGCGAGCACCCGG
The DNA here is from genome assembly GCA_017999915.1 of Spirochaetota bacterium. Classification (NCBI taxonomy): domain Bacteria; kingdom Pseudomonadati; phylum Spirochaetota; species Spirochaetota bacterium. The sequence continues at coordinate 147,256 of JAGNKX010000010.1, read as the reverse complement.
CCATGGTCGCCCTGCGTACCGGCAGCGAGATCAGGGATGTCATGATGGGCGTATATCATCCCGCCGCAGGCGAGACCCGGTGGCTTATCATCAACGCCGTTCCGGAATTCCGCATGGGCGAATCATCCCCGTACCAGGTGTATACGACACTAACCGACATCACGGAGCGCAAGCGGGCCGAGGAGGCGATTCAGGCAAACGAAGAGCTATTCCGTAAAGTCTTCGAAGACGGTTCGATCGGAATGGTCATGATAAACAATGACAAAAAATTCTTCACGGCCAATGCCGCATTTTGCTCCATGCTGGGATACACGCAGGAAGAGATGAACGCCAGGACATTTCTCGATGTCACCCATCCCGAGCACCGGAAGATCGACCGGATGAACGTCGAAAAGATGTGGAGGGGCGAAATCCCGTCCTACAGGACGGAGAAGCGTTACATCAAGAAAAACGGCGACGTATGCTGGGCGAACCTTTCCGCAACACTTATCCGGGGGAATGACGGGAAGCCTCTCTACGCCCTGGCGACGATCTACGATATCACGGAGCGCAAACAGTCCGAGGAGGCTCTTTCCGAGCTGAACCAGCGCCTTGAAGGCATCTTCGACAATGCCGTCACCGGCATTGTAACCCTTGACACGAACCGGGTGATCACCTCCTGCAACCCGGCCGCGGTCCGCATACTCGGCTATAGCCGTGAAGAGCTCATGGGTCAGAGCCTCAGGATGATTTACCGCTCCGATGAATATTTCCGCGAGGTGGGTGAACGCGCATACCCGGCGATCAGCGAGACGGGCCGTTTTACCGGAGAGGTGGAGATCATGCGCGCCGGCAAAGAGGCCAGAATTTGCGAGATATCCATAGGCCGGTTCCTTCGAAAAGGCGAAATCACGGGCATTGTAGGCGTGTTTCATGATATTACTGACCGCAAAAAGGCAATAGAGCTACTGCTGGAAAGCCGTGAATGGTTCCACGCCTTTATGGACAACAATCCGGCCATAGCCTGGGCCAAGGATGAGGATGGCCGGCATGTTTTCCTGAACCGGACCTACGAGGAGCGTTTCGGCGTATCATTGCCTGAGTGGAAAGGTAAAACAGATTTTGAGCTATGGCCCCGGGACATTGCGGAAACATTCTGGAAAAACGACCGGATCGTCCTAGCGGGCGGCGGGACGTTAGCTGTCGAAGAGGAAACGCCCGAACCTGACGGCACCCGCACCAACTGGTTGAACATAAAATTCACCTTCAGCGATCCGACAGGCAAGAAATTTGTAGGCGGAATCGGCATCGATATCACGGAGCGCAAGCGCGCGGAGGAGAAAATCCAGGCCCTCCTTGCGGAAAAGGAGCTCCTCATCAAGGAGGTGCACCACCGGATAAAAAACAACATGGCCGCCCTGACGAGCATACTGTCTCTTCAGGGGAAGATGTCAAGCGACCCGGCCACCGAGAAGGCCCTCAATGACGTCAAGAGCCGCATGCAGAGCATGGCCCTCCTCTACGAGAGGCTTTACCGGTCGGACAACGTGCGCGAGATGCCTATCGGGAACTATCTCCCGGACATGATCAACGAGATCGCGTCGATGTTTCACTCCAGGCCGGAGGTTGCCATCGAAAAGCACATAGACAATTTCATCCTTGACGCAAAAACAATGTCAGTCCTGGGACTCATCGTAAACGAGCTCATGACCAACGCGATGAAGCACGCCTTTGAGGGCAGGGATAGCGGGAACATCATCGTGGCCGCGGCACAGCAGGACGGCCATGCATCATTGATCATCGAGGACAACGGTATCGGCATCCCCGAGTCGGTTGATATTGACAATTCCCCGAGTTTTGGACTCAGGCTGGTGGGCATACTGACAAGGCAGCTCGACGGCACAATTACCATCGCCCGGAAGGGGGGCACCAGGTTCACCATCACGTTTCCCTTAACGGTTTGAACCGCTCCGGCGGCTCGCCCGCGCTAGAAATTTACCAGGACGTACTTCCTGATGACATGCTTGATCATCCCAATTTTACCGTTGACGAGCCCCAGGACACCGCGGTAGGTCTTCAGAGATTTCGAATTGATGCCATGATACTGGCTCTTCATTTTTGATAGATTGTGGCCGGTCTCCCGCGGCACCCTGGCGGCCAGGATGCCCGGGCCGGAGTACCGCCCCGCGCCGTCCCTGACGCCGCCTCCCTCACTTCCGGCGGAGCCTTCATCGATGGCGATCACCGAGGCGTGGCGCCTGTGAACAGGCCTGTCCGAGAACCGATCAAGGTCAAGGACATCGCGTTTAACAGAGCTTTCAACCCTCTGGATAGGGGGCACCATGAAGTTCTTTTTTTCTTCAACTACGATTATCGGTTTTTCTTTCTGCGGAGAGCTGACGTCGGCAGGGGATATCTTTTTATCTTTTTTCGCGGGCCCGGACACCATGGCGGTCCCGGCATCACCGGGCCGCTTTTTCGGTTTCTCCTTTGCTATCTTTGCGGGACTTCCCCGTTCGGGCCCCTTTATCTCCTGAGAAACGGCAGTATCAGGCCCTATGCCTGTCTTTTTTTCGATTTTTTTTTTAGCGCCGGCGTCTTTCGTCGGCTTGCTGTTCTTTTCCTGCTTCAAATCGGCCATGGCGGTCTTATCCATCCGCTCCGTGAGCCTCGCGGCGAGCTCCGCCGCGGGATCATGGCGTTCAGCCGGCGGACGGCTCATGGCGGCGACATCGGCCTTATCGGCGGAGGGCTCGTCCGCCGCGGCGACCTTGTAGGCGGTTTTGTGACGCGCGTTCTTCATCACGCTGTTGAAACAGTACTTCCAGTTTGTCCGGGTGACCATGTAGCGCGGAAGCTCGAAGGGCCGGTCACCGCCGGCTGCCAGGGGGATGTCGATCCTCCCGTTATTGATGGTGAAGGCGTGTCGGTACCCAGCCTCCTTGAGGGCCCTGATGGTCATGTCGTCCCTGAGGCCGAAGGGATATATATAGGCGGTTATCTTCCGGTTGAGCTTTTCCTCCAGCACTTTCTTGACCAGGAAAATCTCCTTCTTGAAATATGCCGGGTTTTTGTCATGGAGCTTTTTGTTCACCTTCAAATGAAAATAGCCGTGGGCCGCAATGTCGCACCCGTTTTTCGCCAGGTCCTGGAGCTGCTCCCAGGTGAGGGCGTAGTGCTTCTTGTTGATGATGATGTTCGGGTATATGCCGAGGAGGGGCCTGATACCGTTGGGCCTGAAGACCCGCCGGTGGGCCTCGTACACGCTTTTATTACCGTCGTCGACGGTGACGAGTATGTTCTTGGTGCCCGTTATCCTGCCGGCGATGACATCATTGATGGAAACGAACCTGAATCCTTCTTTCTTGAGCTGCGTGATCTGGGAATTCAGCTCGTCGATATTGAAGCTGAAGGGGTCCATTTTCTTTTTTTCGAGGAATGAATGGTAGCAGAGAACGCTGACTGCCGACTCCGCCCGCGCCTCGACGGTGAAGACCGCCGCGGCAAAAACCGCGATAAGCGCCGCCAGCGCCGGCACCGCGGCGCCGAGGCCTCTTTTCGCCCGGGAGCTGTTACGAGTTATAATCATTTTTCCAGATTTCATCGAATTCCTTGCGATACATCTCCTGCTTCGTTTTCCTGTCCAGGTCCTTTCTTTTCTTTTCAATGTTATTCATGTAATCCCGGTCCCTCTTCATCGCCTGTTTTTCCACCATGCCCGAGTAAAAATCGAGGGACGGCATGAGGTACTTGCTGATAAGGGTATAATTGTCCCATTGCCCGGAGGTGCGGTATTTCTCCATTCTCATGGCGGTCATCTTCCTGAGCCGGTACACCTTTTCGCTGTAGGCGATGAGGGTCGTGCTGTCCACCCCGTCCAGGGCCCGCGAGAGGTCTTTGTCGCCGGCCTTGAATTCCGTGTATCCCTTTGTTACCGGGAACACATAATCCAGGTCCAGGTTCGGGTTATAGCCGTAATCGAACTCTATCGACTTAGTGGTCTTTTCCAATATCTCCTTTTCCTGCTCCGTGTAAAAGTTGCTCCTCGGCACGGTGAAATCGAACATGTGATAATAGGTGGCGCACCGTGTCAGCAGGAGGCACATGCCGGCCACCATCGCTATCCTGATTTTCATTGATACCAACACTCCTTTTCGGTTAAACATGGCGGCCGAGAAACCGCTTCGCCGCCCGTCCCTCCGTCATGGGTCGAGCAGGTTTTCCCTGCGGATCAGGTGTTCCGCCGGGATGTCCACCCTGCTCTTTGCGCCCACGACGCTGGGTAATTCATACACCGGGATACCCACGCCCGGCCTGAGGGCCACGATGTCCTCTTCTTCAATGGTTTTTCCCGCAGCTATGAAGCGCCTTGCGAAAAGGCTCCGCCGGGCCCCCCGGGCGGTGTCGGCCTCTTCGCTGCCGTAGCCTATGGCGCCGCTTCCGGCCATGGCCACGGCGTTTTCCACGGATTCAATGATCCCGGCGAACTCCTCGGGCGTGCAGGATATATCTTTATCGGGGCAATCGTAAAATCTGTCAATAGTAAAATGCTTTTCGAAGATCCGCGCGCCCATGGCCGCGGCCAGCATCGGCGCCGCCGCCTCCCGGGTATGGTCAGAAAAGCCGACCGCCAGGCCGAAGCGCTTCGCCAGGGCCGGTATCCGCGCAAGGTTCACCTGCTCCGGCGGCGTCGGGTACAGGGAGACGCAGTGGAGAAGGAGCAGCTCGGCGCCGCCCGACCGGCGGAACAGGTCGACGGCCGTGGCGATCTCCTCCTCGGCGGCCATGCCGGTGGAGAGGATCGCGGGCTTTCCCGTTCCGGCAACGGCCCTCACCAGGGGAAGATTGGTCACCTCCGACGACGCCAGCTTGTAGAACGGCACGTCCAGGTCCTCCAGCAGCGCCAGGGATTCATCGTCAAACACCGAGGAGCAGAATATGACGCCCTCCTCCGCGGCCGTCTTCTGCAAATGACGGTACTGGTCGCGGTCAAAAACGAACTTCTTAAAAAAATCCACCAGGCCCGTGTCTCTCCGCCGCTCGACGCCGCCCTCCATCAGGTCCTTCGTATACACGGAGCTGAGCAGCTCAGGCACGAAGGTCTGGAACTTCACAGCGTCGGCGCCGGCCTTCGCTGCGGCCCGTATCATCGTGACTGCCATGTCCGGGCTCCCGTTATGGTTCAGGCCAATCTCCGCGATGTAGATCGCCCTTCTTCCACTTTTTATGATTGAATCAAGCATCATATGTTACCACGCAATGAGAGTCGATATTATTTTATCGACAAAATCATAGGAACCGCCAAGAAAAAAGCCCCGCGGCGTTATCCGGTAACGGCGCCTTCATCTTGTATATATAAATTATTATAACTTCAGCCCGGCGGGATTAATTTTTTCATTGACATTGTTTTTTGATAAACGGTACTATCGTGAACTGGCACCGACTATCTTTGAGGATCAGAGAATGGGAACGCGTTTTATCATAGCCATAGACCTCGGCACCACCGGCAACAGGGTCTTCTGTTTCAACGAACAGGGCCTGCCGATCTCGAGCGCCTACAAGGAGTTCACCCAGCACTTCCCGAAACCGGGATGGGTGGAGCACGACGCGGAGGAGATATGGGACTCCGTGAGCGCCCTCATCCCCCAGGCGATCTCCCGGGGAAGCCTCAATCCGTCCGACGCCATCGGCATCGGCATCACCAACCAGCGCGAAACGTCCCTCCTCTGGGACAAGACCAGCGGCAGGCCGATCCACCGGGCCATCGTGTGGCAGTGCCGCCGCACGACCGACATCTGCAACGAGCTGAAGAAGGCGGGCCACGAAAGCGTTTTCCGCAACACCACCGGCCTGGTCATAGACGCCTACTTTTCAGGCACCAAGGTCAAGTGGCTCCTGGACAACGTGCAGGGGGCCCGGGCCCTGGCCGAAAGCGGCAAGCTCCTCTTCGGCACCATCGACACCTGGATCCTGTGGAAGCTGACGGACGGCGTGTCCCACGCCACGGATTACACCAACGCGTCCCGCACCCTCATGTACGACATCCGCAAGAAGGAATGGTCCGATGAGCTGCTGAACATCCTCTCCGTTCCGAAAAAGATACTCCCCACGGTCATGGCGTCGGCGTCGAAATTCGGCGTCACCAGGAACGCGCCGGGCCTTCCGGACGGCGTCGTCATTGGCGGCATCGCCGGCGACCAGCAGGCGGCCATGGTGGGACAGAACTGCGTCACTGTCGGGAGCTCAAAGAACACCTACGGCACCGGCTGTTTCATGCTGATGAACAACGGCGACACCTTCGCCATTTCCCATAACGGCCTCCTCACCACCCTCGCCTGCGACGACGGCGGGCGCCCGGTCTACGCGCTGGAGGGCTCGGTCTTCATAGGCGGCGCCGTGGTGCAGTGGCTGCGGGACTACCTGAAGTTCTTCGCCGTAAGCGCCGATTCGGAGGACATGGCGAAATCCGTGGCCAGGGAGAGCAATGTCGTCGTGGTTCCCGCCTTCGTGGGACTGGGAGCGCCCCACTGGAACATGGACGCCCGGGGAGCCATTTTCGGGTTGACCCGGGACACGTCCCGTGAGGAAATCGTCATGGCGGCCCTCAAGGCCATAGCCCTCCAGTCGAGGGACCTGGTCGAAGCGATGGAGGACGACACCGGGACGACGATCCCGGAGCTGCGCGTCGACGGCGGGGCCACCAAAAACAGCTTCCTGATGCAGTTCCAGGCCGACATCCTTGACATCCCGGTACTGCTTCCGGAGATCACGGAGTCGACGGCCCTGGGGGCGGCCTACCTGGCCGGCATCACCGGGGGGGTGTACGGCTCCATCAGTGAAATAGCGAAGAACAACAAGATATCGTCAAAATATACTCCAGCCATGGACGCTCCCGTGCGAGAGCACCAGATCGCCATCTGGAAGGACGCCATCAGGAGATTGTTGCTGTAGAAATAACGCCATAGGGCATTACCATGTATAATTATTACCGGGAGGATAATCATGGCACGACCATTGTTGGGTGAGATTCTGTTGGAAAACAAGGAAATATCCAAGGAACAGCTGGATAAGGCCATTGAGATACAGAAAAAAGAGGGAGGATTGATCGGGATCATCCTCGTTACCATGGGCGCAATAACAGAGCAGACCCTGGTGAAGTACCTTGCCATACAGGCGGAGAGGGTCACGTCGTCATAGATGCGTCCCTTCACGGCATTCCCAAAAACGGCCGAGGCGCTGCCCATCATCGCCGATACCGGGACCGGGGGATCCGATCGCTCCATGGCCCCGCGAAAGACGCGGGCCCGCAGGGCCTTCACCGCCGCAATCATTCTCGTCCTGGCGGCCTTCCTCTCTGGCTGCGCCGCCAGGAGGGTATCCAACTATCAAAAGTTCACCGACCACGTAAAGAAAATCCAGGAGATCAACAAGAAGTCGTGCGCCGCCGGATGCACGCTCTTCGAGGGAGACAGCAATATCGAGCTGATCAACGTGCAGGATTACTTGTCGGAGCCGGCCTGCAACTACGCCTACCGCGGCAGCACCACCAGGACGCTCCTCGATCGCAGGGAAAAGGTCTCCCTGCTTAAACCTGCCCGGATCGTCGTCCTAGTCGGCGGGAACGACCTCGTCGCCAAGCTCCCGTCGGAGGACACGTACCGCAATTATGACGAGCTCCTCGGCTACTACAAGGGTGTCAGCAAAAACGTCTACTGCCTCAGCAACCTGCCGGTGGACCCGGCCATTATCATCAAGAATTCCACCCTGGTCGCGCTCAACGAACAGCTCGAACGCATCTGCCGAAAGAGGGGCGTGACCTATGTCAACGTGTATCCCCATCTCCTGAAAAACGGGGGCCTCAATCCGGACTACGCCATGGACCCGGTGCACCTGAACAAGGCGGGGCAGGACGTCCTGATGGATGTGCTCAAGAAAAATTTGAAGAAATGAAAAATCGCGGGCGAGATGGAATCACTCCCTCATATAATAACACTCTTTATATATGCGCGGGGGTCCATCGCTCGTCCGCCACGTATAAGCAGAGCCAAATGCGACCTCCTGTCGCGGCCCTGCACTCGGCCCTCCTGGCCAGCGCACCATGCTGACTCGTCGGAACCGGCGATATCCTGCATCCTGGTCGCATGTTACTGCCGGGAAGACAGGAATGCCGCGGAGGGCACGGATGCCCGTGAGCGGCCAAGCTGATGAACCCACCGCGCATTAGATAACAATTGTCTGGAGGTCTTCCATGAAACGCTGCATAATCACAATCGCAATCATTCTATTTGCCGTTACCGTCCAGGATCTCAGCGGCGCTGATAAGAAGCCGCGGACCCTGGTGGTGACGGATGAGCGGGTTCTCCTGGACAAGCCGTCCTTCAAGGGCAACGCGGTGACTATGCTTTCAAAGGGAGAGAAGGTGCAGCTCCTCGAAAAAAGTGAGCACAGAGAAAAATATCTCAATTTCGAGGAGCCCTGGTGTTACGTGAAAACCGGACCCGGTAAAAAAGGATGGATTTACGGCGCCTATGTCCGGGACCCCTCCGGGGAGCGGATGGATGACGGCGGAGACAGGGGCGGGAAGTCCGCCGTCGAAGGCGACATCCCGAAGACGATCCGCCTGAAGGCCACGCCGGTCCAGTTCAAGAGCAGGCAGTCACTCCTCGGGGCCCCCGAATCGGGACGGTACAAGTACACCGAATACGGCTTCAGCGCCGCAGAGTCGACCCGGCTGAAAAAGAGCGGCTTCTACATAAGGAGCGTGAAGCATGACCGCCTTCCCAACATCAACATAGACGACATGGTGGACCTCTACCAGTTCTACAGCGGTATCGAGAAACCCCGGGAGGTCGTGGAGCTTACGGAGATCGATGAGACACCGGTCTACAGCGTCACGCCCCTCTTCATATCGTCGGACTACCTGCTCCATCTCTACCACCTCCTGTTCATGCGGATGGTTGAGGACATCGAGAAGAAAAAGTTCTATCCGGCCATCAAGAGCCTTACCGAGTCCCTGGCGCGGGAAGCGCTGAAGGGATACCGCTCGGCGTCGGACCCGGCCATGAAGGACGCATACAGGCTGGCGGCCGCCTTCTTCTGCGTTCCCCTGTCGGTCATGGGCGGGAGCGCCGGCGACGCGCAGATCGAGGCCCTGGTGGCCGGCGAGATACGGAGCATCAAGAGCGCCTCCGGCTTCGCCAAATCGGCCATTACCGGGGAGGACGAGGATTACAGCCAGTACCGCCCCCGGGGCCACTACAACAAGGATGAGAAGCTCCGCACCTACTTCAAGGTGATGATGTGGTACGGGCGGATCTATTTCCCGGCTGACAAGCCGCTGCCGGCCATCATCATAACCGATCTCCTTTCGAAAAAGGAATACCTGAAGGCGTGGGAATCGATCTACATTCCCACGTCCTTCATCGTGGGACGGAGCGACGACCTTGACGTGTACGATTTCCAGCAGGCCATGAAAAAAGTGTTCGGGAGCGGCTACTCGCCCGGAACAAACCCCGGAGAGAAACAGCTGAAAAAATTCAGCGAGTACTTAAAGACCCTGAAGGCTCCGAAGATCATTTCGACGAAAACCATGACCGGCGGAAAGGCCCCGGACCTGAAGGAAGCTCAGGAGATGACGCGGGGCTTCCGCTTCATGGGCCAGCGCTTCATCCCCGACTCCTACATTTTCACCATGTTCACCTCGCCCCGGATCGGGAGCAACGCCCGTCCCCGGAACTTTCCCCGGGGCCTCGACGTGATGGCGATCCTGGGATCGGCCGAATCGGAGCGCCTGCTGGAAAGCGAGATCAGGGAGATCCCCCGGTTCAGCGAGCAGTACCGCCAGCTGAAGAAGGAGTTCGGCGACTACGGCGACGATGTCTTCAGCCAGAACATCTACTGGGGCTGGCTCAACTGCATCAGGTCCCTCTTCACGAAGCCGGACAAGGGCCTCCCCGCATTCATGGGGAACCCGGAATGGCAATACCGGCTCCTCCTTTCGGCCCACGGATCATGGGCGGAGCTCCGCCATGACACGATCCTCTACGCCAAGCAGTCCTACGCGGAGATGGGCGGCCCCGAGCCGGAGACCGTGTACTACGCGGGGCAGCCGCGGATCCCCCGCGGCTACGTGGAGCCGAATCCCCTTTTCTTCAGGCGGATCGTCGCGCTGACAGACATGACCATGAAAAAGCTCTCAGCCGCCGGTGTCCTCACCGACGAGTACCGGGAAAAGCTCGGCGTCTTCGGCGGCGTGCTGAAGCGCCTGGCCGCCATCGCCGACAGGGAGGCGGGCAACGCCCCCATCGGCGACGATGACTTCATGTACATAGGAAACTGCACGAAGACACTATCCGGCATCGTTCTCCCCCGCGAGGAAGTCTTCATGGACGACACCTACAAGAAAATGGCCGTCGTCGCCGACGTGCACACGGATTCCTCCTCCGGCCAGGTGCTGGAAGTGGGCGTGGGCATGCCGAAGGAGATCTTCATGTTCGTGAGCGACCGGAACGGCGCCCGGGTCTGCATCGGCTACGTGTATTCGTACTACGAGTTCAAGGCGCCCATGAGCGCCCGCATGACCGACGAGGAATGGCGCGGCAAGGTGTACAATCCCGCGGGCAGGGACTACCTGAAGCAGCGGGAACCGTCATGGCTCAGGCTCATCCCCTCCGCGGACTGACGGCCGCGCTCCTGGTCGCGGCCGCCGCCGGCTGCGCCGCGCCGGGGCCGGTCCACTATTCCTCCCGGAGCGACGAGCGGGAATTTTACGAGGGATTCGCCCGGGACGGTAAGACCTTCCCTTCGGCCATGGACGAGATACACGGCGGTATCGTGAGCCACCACCTCTTCGCGGGCGGACACATCTCCGCCTTCTTCGCCACGATCCGGAAGGCCCCGGCCGGGGAGGCGCCCCGGACTTTCATCATCCTGGGGCCGGACCACCGCCGGCAGTGCGCCGCCATAACCGCCGCGACCAGGCGCCCGTGGAAAACGCCCTTCGGCACGTGCCCGCCGGACCTTGCCCTGGCAGACCGCCTCTGCGCGGCCGGCGCGGCAGCCATCGACGAGGACGCCTTTATCGGCGAGCACTCCGTCGGCGCCGTCATTCCTTTCATTGCCCATTACTTTCCCCGGTCGAAGGTGGCGCCCCTTCTTCTGAGCTACCGCATGTCATGGGAGGAGGCACGCCGTCTCGGCCTGGCCCTGGCGGCGGAGGCGGGCGCCGGCGCGATCCTCATCCTTTCCTCCGATTTCGTCCATGATAGGTCCAGCGCCGAGGCCCGAAGGCTCGACAAGCGGACGCGGGAGATCCTGGTAAAGTTCCGGGACGAGGTTTCCGCTGAAACGGTCAGATACGCGGAGATGGACTGCCGGAAGGGGCTCATGGCGCTCATGGCCTATGTGAAGGCGCGTAAATCCGGTTCCATGGAGATACTCCACAACACGGACTCGGCCCGGATGGCGGGCCGCAACGTGCCCACCACCAGCTATTTCTTCGTGCTGTACGGGAACAAAAAGGTTAACACCCAAGCCCCCTAAATCCCCCGGAGGGGGACTTGCATATAACGAAAGCGCGATCCAGTGACCGCGCTTTCTATAACAGGACTCATGCTGCGTTTTTTTTGCGGGGTATCCCCGGAAAAGCGCGCCTATTTCACCTCGTAGAGCCAGCCGAACTTGTCCTCGGCGTCGCCCGTCTGGATCTTCGTGAGACGGTCATAGAGCTTCTTCACCACCGGGCCGGGATTGTCCCCGTCGCCGAAGGTGAAGTCGCGGTCGCGGAACCTGATCGTGTTCACCGGCGTGATGACCGCGGCGGTGCCCACGGCGCCGACCTCGTTGAAGCTCTCCAGCTCCGTCGCCTCCACGGGACGCCGCTCCACGATCATCCCCATGTCCTGGGCGATGATGGAGAGGCTGTCATTGGTGATGCTCGGCAGTATGCTGTTCGATTTCGGCGTAATATAGGTGTTGTCGCGTATCCCGATGAAGTTCGAAGTGCTGAACTCGTCGATGTACCTGTGCTCCTTGGAATCAAGGTAGAGCACCACCGGGTATCCCAGGTCATGGCCGTACTCGCCCCCGCCGAGGCCCGCGGCGTAGTTGCCTCCCACCTTGCAGTCGCCCACGCCCTGGGGAGCGGCCCTGTCGAACTGCTCCACGACCAGCGCCTTGACCGGCTTGAAACCGCCCTTGTAGTAAGGGCCTACCGGTGTTGCGAACATTATGAAAAGATACTCGCTCGCCGGGCCCAGGCCGACCCGGGCGCCGATCCCGATCGCCAGGGGACGGATATACATGCTGGCGCCGGTGCCGTAGGGCGGCAGGAATCGCCGGTTGGCCTTCACCACCCTGGTGACCGCATCCATGAACAGGTCGTCCGGGAACTCGGGAATGAAGATGCGCTTGCAGCTTTTCTGCAGCCGGTGCGCATTCTCGAGGGGACGGAACACAACGGCCCTGCCGTCCTTTGTCTCAAAGGCCTTGAGACCCTCAAAGGCCTCCTGGCCGTAATGAAGGCACGGGGCCGCCATGTGGAGGGGAATATGCTCGTCGGTTACCATTTCCCCGGTAGACCACTTACCGTCTTTCCAGTAATAGCGGACGTTATAATCGGTTTTTTCGTAACCGAAGGGGAGATTTTTCCAATCAAGCTGGGCCCGTGTTTTGTCTTGCATATTCATTTCCGTATCCTGCCGGTGGTCTGATTGTGGCCATGGTCGATCCATAGCGCCGATCCTGTCCACCGTATTTTTTGATTAAGGGATAGTTTTTACGGATGGCGGAATAATTGTCAAGGATAATTGTGGGTATGTGTTTGAAGGCGGGGTCACGCCACTCGATTCAATATACCCTCACCCCGCCTTCGGCGCGCCCTCTCCCATGAAGCTTGGCAAAAAGGAGAGGGGGAAGGGGGTGAGGGATAAATATGCCCCCTCCGGGGGACGGGGGGGGCTATATCTTTTTCCGTATCGCCTCTATCTGCGCCAGCACCTCTTTTTTCGCCGTGCTTCCCGTCGATACCTTGCGCTCGACGCTGGTCTCCGGATTGATGATATCGGCGATATCATCACCGAATTCCGGCGAGAATCTCCTGAAATCAGCCGCCTTCATGGCGAAGAAATCGGTCCCCTCCTCCTCGCAGGTCCTGACGATGGCGCCCACGATCTCGTGGGCCTTGCGGAAGGGGACCCCCTTGCGCGCCAGGTAATCGGCCAGGTCCGTGGCAGTGGAGAAGTTGCTGTACACCGCCTTTTTCATCCGGTCGCTGTTCACGGTCATGGTGGAGATCATCTCGATCATGCCGGCCAGGGCAAGCTTGATCGTATCGATGGAATCGAAGAGGCGCTCCTTGTCCTCCTGGAGGTCGCGATTATAGGTCATGGGGAGGCCCTTCAGCAGTGTAAGGAGCGACATGAGGTTCCCGATGGACCTTCCCGATTTACCCCTGATGAGCTCGGCGATGTCAGGGTTGCGCTTCTGCGGCATGATGGACGATCCGGTGGTGACGCCGTCCCCCAGGCGGATGTAGCCGAATTCCGTCGTGGACCATAGCACCAGCTCCTCGCAGAAGCGGGAGAGGCGCACGGCGCAGACCGCGGCGAAATAGCAGAAATCGAAAATGAAGTCGCGGTCGCTCACCGCGTCCATGGTGTTGGGCACGATCTCATCGAAGCCGAGCTCTTTCCGCACGAACTCGCGGTCCACCGGGTAGTTGAGTCCGGCCAGCGCCCCTGATCCGAGGGGGAGCTTCGAGCAGGCGCGCACCGAGGCGTCGAGGCGCTCCGCGTCGCGCAGGAGCCCCCAGGCGTAGGCGAGGAGGTGCTGGCCGAAGCGGACCGGCTGGGCCACCTGGAGGTGGGTGTACCCGGCCATGATGACGTCAATGTTCTTTTCTGCGGTGTCCGCCAGGAGACCCGCGAGTCCGGCGAGGAGCGCACGGATCTCCTCCGATTCATCGCGGATGTAGAGGCGCATGTCCAGGGCGATCTGGTCGTTGCGTGACCGCGCGGTATGGAGCTTCCTGCCGGCGTCGCCGATCCGCTCCGTCAGGGCCGCCTCGATGTTCATGTGGATGTCTTCAAGGGAATCCTTGAACTCGAAGACACCCGCTTCTATCTCCTTCCCGATCCCGTCCAGGCCTCCCAGGATGTCCGACAGCTCGCCGTCGGCGAGTATGCCGATCCGGTGGAGCATTTTCGCGTGGGCCTGCGACCCCCGAATATCCTGGCGCCAGAGGCGCCTGTCATAGCCGATCGACGCCGAAAGCTTCTCGGCGATATTCGACAGGGAGCCGGTGAAGCGGCCCCCCCACGGCTTTTTCTGTTCCTTGTCCTTTCCCATGGCAGCGGTTCCTGTATGATCGGATAATGGTAACGTCGGGACCGCCTCCGGTCCCTCGCGCACAACTGTCGAAGTCAGGTAATAAAAATCAAGTCATTTAAAACCGGCGGGTTTTCGATTGCTTGAGGGAGCGGCGGGGAAGCGGCGCGTCCAACTGCGGTCATGGCGCGACATTCCGCGGCATAACCGCGCCCGGTCACTTGCCGGTGATCTTCCCTGCCAGCTGATCCAGGTACGCTCCCAGGTTTTCCAGGGCCGGCCTGATCTCGTATTCAAGGATATCGGAGAGGCTGATGATATCGTTGTTCTCCATCACGGTTATGATCTCATGGAGAAGAGTGCGCAGCCCGCGGTTCTTCTCCTCCAGGCTGATCCCCTCGACGCTGATCTCGGCCAGGTCCACGTGAAACATCGGCACGAGCTGATAGCAGGTCCTGGTGTACCGGTATATGAAATCGACAAAGGACTTCAGCCGCTCCGATCCCTCCATGTCCTTGCCCATCTGGTAGGCCACGGCCGCCGCCTGCACGCCCGCGAGCTGTTCGGCCAGCTCCTCCCTGGTCTGGGAGATCGACGATATCAGCACGTCCGGAGAATCGATGCTCTGCACGATCAGGGACCGCATCTCGTCGCTCATCAGGAGCATCCTGAAAATATGCTTGATGTCGGCGAAAATGTCCCGGTGCAGGGCAATGATGTCCTTCGCGTCGTTGCCGGCGACCGCCAGGCTGTCCCGGAAGGCCTCGATGGCGCGGACGTGGTGCGCCAGCTCCCCGTCCTTGTACTTGAGCCTGTTATAGCTGACGCCGAGGAGGCCCGTCACCTTGGAGAGGACCTCCAGCAGCCACGATATGCCGGAGAGGATGTCATCGATGTCGTTCCGGCCGCACTGCCGCGTCTCCGCAACGCGCTCCATGAACGCAGTCACTCGGTCGCAGTAACGCGTCGCCTCGTCCACGGAGGAGAACACGATATCCGCCTTCGACTGCACGATGCAGTTGATGACCTTGATGTCATTGAGACTGGCGTCGGGGGCGTCATCTATGGGATAGTTGTGATCGTCGATATAGAGCTCGTAAAAAACCAGGTCGCGATCGCGGGTCCATTCCGATATGGAATTGATGACATCGGAGATCCTGTTATCCTGCTGAAGCTCGAAATCCACCGGGCAATCGTTTATAAGTACCTGCATATCACACCTCTTGATTATTTCTCTTTTCCGTCGCCGTCCGAGCCGCCGAGCTGGTTTTTCATCCACTGCTTCTGCGCGTTGGTCTGGGAGAGCGCCCGCTCCATCGAGGAAAATTTACGTTTGAGCTTCTCCTCGTATTTCTTGATATGTTCTTCCTTCTGCTTGATGCTATCGTCGGCCAGCTTAATGGAGCTGTCTTCCATGTCGATCTTGGAGGCGATGATGTTCTTACCGGGCGAGACATAGGGCTTAAGCATAGCCGCGAGCCTGAACGCCATGCCGCCGTCCGCCTTGTTGTCACCGTCCGAATCGGACCCGAAAAACTGGGTCACCCCCTCCGGATTTTCCAGTATGGTCTTCTTCAATACAATATCGTCGATGATGAGCTTGCCGTTCTTGATCGATTCCCACTCGGCGTTTATCGAGCCGGTGGAAACCCCCATCTGTGAAAACATCTTGATCGGCACATCGGCGCTGTTCGGGTATGCGCTGGTCATGGTCGTCTGGAGCGTGCCCTGCAGCCTCATGAGGGACATATCGCCCATGAAGAGCCCCTTCTGGCCGAAGCTCTTGTCAAAATCACCCGGTTTCTCCGTTATGGCCGCCTTGGTCAGGTCATGGTGCATATCCAGGTACTTGTTATAGGCGTCGACCAGCTTCCTGATCTTATCCACGGACGCCTCGATGTTCTGCTCGATGTTCAGGTCCACCTCATGGGTCGACGGCCGCTTCACGGTGAGGGTGACGCCCTTGATGACATCATTCAGGCCGTCGTTGCGGTCTCTGGTCACATCGATGCCGTCGACGGTGAGCTTCGCGTCATGGGCGGGAGCGATGACGTTCTTCAACGCGTATCCCGGCTTCTGCTCCGCCGGCGTGGCGAGGCGGACCCCTGAAACTTCCATGGTCCCGCGATTGCAATACAGTATGACCTTGCTGATCCTGCCTTCTTTGAGGTCCTTGCCGATCGCTATCGTCCGTGGCCCTTTCATGTCCTTCCCGAGGGGATATAGCTTCTCAACGCGCTTCCCGTTCTCCACGGCCACGAGGCCGATGCCCATCAGGCTGTCAAGGTCCTTCTGGTCCTCCTTCTTTCCCTCGCGCTTGCGCTCCACGTTATAACTGTCCAGGACTATGCCCTTGATATTGACCCTTTCCTTCGGACCTATCTTCAGGCGTTTCGGTATCCTTTCGTCATCTCCGCTCCCCTGTTCCCTGTACGTAAGTTCGAATTCAAGGGTCGTATCGCTCTTGATCGCCGTTTCGACCGGAAGCGCGTACTCGCGCCACAGGATCCCGCGGACAGAAACCGCTTTACCGCTCTCTTTCACCTTGATGTTCCCGTTCTCTGTACCGGCCTTCTTGTCGCCCATGTAGGATGTAAAATATCTCGCGTCGAAGGAGATGGCGACCTCGTTCTTCTGGTCCTTCGCGATGCCGCCGGTCAGGCCGATCTTATCAAGGAGGTCCTTGTCCCCGCTCAGCTTGATCTCGCCCTTCTCGCCGGTTTTTTTCGATTCCATGGTAAGTATGTAGTTTTCGCCGTCCTTGCGCATATAAGAAGCGGCGACAAGTTCCGAGGCGGTTTCCTCTATCCTCTGGCCGAGGTCTTTCAGGGTGCCCCCTTTGAACGCCATGGTCTGCTTGGCGCCATCCACCTCTATGGTGAACTTCCCGGCGGGAAGCTGGTCTTTTTCCTTCATCGGGTCGGTGGATACTTTATGTGAAGTCGCTATCTGGTTGACCTTGATCTTTTTTACGCCCTTATCGGCCTGCGCCGACGCCTTGGCTTCTATTACGGAGTTGTCCGAGCTGGTAACGCCTTTATCATTGAAAGATGTCCTGAAGCCGTACAGGTCCCTGGCCGCGTTATTGATGTCAGAGAGCTGTTTACCCAATGACTTGAGCGCTTCCTTCCGGGCATTATAGTTTCTTTTACGGATTTCCAGCTGCTTAATCGGTCTGGCTTCTACGTTAACCAGCTTGTCAACAATGGCATCGGTATCCATTCCGGATGCCATTCCACTCATTGAAACCGGCATATGCAAGCCCTCCCTTGCTTATTATGATACTTCACCATTATAGGACTCCTACATCATAGTTATCGACATAATATCATAATTTAATAAGAGGATAATAAATAGTAGTGAAAAAAACTGACAGATTAGATCAGAATCGGAGAAGATAAATTATTTTGTTTAAATTTATATATATAATTATATTATTTGTACAATAATTTACTGAATCAACCGGGGAAATAATTTTTATGCTTTTTTTTGCAGGGTGCCTGATTTTAAAAGATTACAAAGGTATCCTGGGAGGACATTTCGGTCCCCTTTCGCAAAAACATATTACTGCCAACGTCCCTACGCCGCGAAATCAGCTATCGCGATTCATCAACTATCATACCGAGAAAATCCTGGATATGCTCCAGAAGCCTTATCGCTTCCTTTGAAGGGATTTCCCGTATGACCTCGTCGGAATCGTTCTTCATGACCTTGACAATGATTCGCTGCGTCTTTTCGTGATACGAGAAAGACATGCGCTCGTGTATTTCCTTCACGCCCTTGTTCAGTCTATCGACGACTTCTGAAACCTCTTCCCTGCTCAGCTCTCGCTGCGCATTCTGGGTCTGCGGTTTCTGAACATGCTGGGCCTGGGTGACAACGGGCGCATCCTGCGCCATTTCTCCCTTGCGGGCATAGGCTCCGCCGGGATCCACCGAATCGTAACTGACATTTTTAACGTACATAATTAACCTCCATGTTAACGAGAGACCCAATCTCTCAACCTCCCTTTTAATTAAAAAATTGTCCCCCTTCGGCCTCCGGTCCGGGCAGCGCTACCCGGGCAGAAGGACCGAAGAGGACCGGAGACATCCGCACTGCATAGATACTCCGCATTAGAGTTATTCTCACTCAAACAGTTTCAATACCAGCTTAGGCTTGTTGTTGACCTGGGCCAGCATTGCGACACTGGTTTGAACGAGAATCTGGTCCTTTGTGAATTCAACCATTTCAGTTGCCATATCCGTATCGCGTAACCGTGAATCCGCCGACATCATGTTCTCGTATGTCTGGGTCAGTGCTTTTATCGTGTTTTCGAGCCGGTTGTAATACGCTCCAAGGTCTGCCCGCTGCCGGTTCAGCTTATCAAGAGCCGAATCGACATAACCTATCATCGCATTTGCGCCGGCCACCGTTGAAATCGTCCGCTTTGTGTTCCCCTCACTTACCAGGTTGAAGGCTTTCGAGCTGACAGTGGCGATATACACCCTGACCCGCTGATCCTGATTGGCGCCCACATGGAAAAACATGCTGCTGATTTTGCTGTTCTTGGCATATTCTCCCCGGAGCATCTTCATCCGGTTGAACTCCGAGGAAGAGGCGATACGATCGACCTCGTCTATAAGCTGAGATACCTCAACCTGTATCTGAACCCGATCGTCCCGGGAATAAATCCCGTTGGCCGACTGCACCGAAAGAACCCTGATCCGCTGCATGATATCATTAATCTGCTGCAATGATCCCTCCGCGACCTGGATAAAAGAAAGCCCGTTCTGGGCGTTCTTTTCAGCCTGGACCAGGCCGTTAATCTGGGTCCGCATCTTCTGGGACACGGCCAGACCGGAGGCATCATCGCCCGCAGTATTGATCCGCTCGCCGGATGAGAGCCGTTCGATGCTCTTGTCCATCTGGACCGCCACTTCCTTCAAGCGCCTCGCTGCGAATACGGCACTCATGTTGTGATTGATTCTCATTGGTTCCCTCCCTTAGTGTATTCCGCGGCCAGGCCTGCCCGGCCCGAATCGCAGGTTTTTCAGCCGCTCCATCATGGAACGGCCGGGACCGCAGCCGGTCCGAAGGTTAGCTCCTTGTTGTGCTGCCCTGACTGCCCATAATCACGACAACACCGGCTCCGGATATTCCGGCAGCCGGTGATGCCCTCCCCGCATCACGGGCTGCCGAAACAGCCGGGCGCAGGACAGTCGGGCCTCACCAGGAGGGGTGAGAATCGCGCTGAATTTTCAAAGAACCTTTGTCTCTTTACTCGTGAGATCATTACCGGTACTGCTAGGTACCCAGTAGTTTTAATACTGATTGACCAAGGACATTCGCCTGGGCAAGCATTGCCGTTCCGGTATGCTGGAGAATTTGATTTCTCGAAAACTCCGACATTTCCTCGGCCATGTCAACGTCCCGGATCCGCGATTCCGATGCCTGCGTATTCTCATACGCAGCCATGAGACCTTTCGCGGTCATATCGAGCCTGTTGTAATAGGCGCCGAGGTCGGCCCGCTGCTTGCCTATTCGCTGCAGTGACTGATCCATGATCCCTATGGCGGAGTTGGCGCCTTGCGGGGCCGACAGCGAAACGATGATTTTACCGGTGCCATCGCGGAACT
This sequence comes from Spirochaetota bacterium, assembly GCA_017999915.1. NCBI lineage: Bacteria > Pseudomonadati > Spirochaetota > Spirochaetota bacterium. Next base: position 127,334 of record JAGNKX010000010.1, on the reverse strand, counting down.
TGAGGGCTTGCGCCGTCATCGTCCCGATGTACACCCGTTTGCGCTGGTTCATGTTGGCCCCGAGTTGGAACCACATGCTCGCCTTGGGATTGGTCCTGGAATAGCTTCCAGTCAGTAATTTAAACCTGTTGAACTCCGCCTGAGACGCGATCCTGTCAACTTCGTCGACAAGGGCGGAAACCTCTACCTGTATGAGCTGACGGTCTTCATTGGAATAAATACCGTTAGCAGCCTGTACAGCCAGTACCCTGATGCGCTGGATAATGGACGAGGTCTGGTTGAGATAACCTTCGGCGGTCTGTATGAAGGACATGCCGTCCTCGGTGTTCCTCTCAGCCTGGCGCAATCCCTGGATCTGGGTCCGCATCTTTTCGGATACGGCCAGTCCGGACGCGTCATCGCCTGCCTTGTTGATCCTGAGTCCGGAGGACAGTTTCTCCATGTTTCCCTGGAGATCCCAATCCTTGAACTTGATCGTCCGGTTGGCATTAATCGCACTCATGTTGTGATTAATTATCATTTTACACTCCTTTGTTGAGACTAGTATTCTGGCTTCCATGCCATTCTGATTCCGAGGGCGGCGGAATCGAATGAATACACCAGTTAAGCGGCTGAAGCCTTTCCGCAACAGCCGGGGCGAGACATTCCAGGCTTATATTTGGGCCTATACAAGACTGGAACTCTCTGTACAGATTAGCCTACCCAGTTTAATAAAGTTTTCAAAGATCTCACAGAGTAAAGTAGGGATACGTATCCCTATTCGAATTCTCGCCACCTTTGGTGACAATGTTGAGGGCAATGGGGGGTTTTTATAATGATTTAATAACGATTATTTGGAAATATAATCATAAATTAATGTTTTATAACTATATAACAATTTTTTTGTGATTTTTTATCTTTTATTGCTATTCTAGACATATTAATATTTTTGAAAACATTAATTTATATATAAAAAGAGGATATCACCGATAACTATCGGCAGGAGATATGGATGAACGAAGGGATTGAATTACCACAGAGGCGGAAACCGGATATGCAGGGGGATTTATCCTGCCAGGCACCGATAACTAACGGTCTTAACACCGATAACTATCATAAAAAAGTGTACAAAAATTAAAAAAGTTAAAGATAAGATTTAATTCGATGAGCAGTGGGATAAAAAGAAAAACTGCTCATCTACAGTACGCGGCATGGAGAAAAATGGGGGGGGATATGAAACATTGTTGTTTGGGTAACACATTCATCCACTTCTGTTTCAAGGTGTAGTTTATTGTGCCGTATACTGTAGAGAGCAGGATAACATTCTGTCTCTAAAGCTTAACTGAAAGCAAAACCTCCACTTACAATAAGCAGTATTTGAGACCGTTAACTCTTGTAATATACAACATACTACATATGAAATGCAATCCCTGAAAAAGTTATTTGATTGAGGGTGAAAGACGAAAATTTTTGTAGGGGAATCCACCTACAGGCGCGATAAAAGTCTGGAGATCAATGGCTTTCAGGACTACTGCTCTGATTCCACTGGATGGCAAATTGCACAAGCTCTCCTGAATCTTTCAACTTTAATTTTTCGATTATTCGGGAACGATATGTCTCCACGGTTTTAACGCTGAGAGAAAGCTCCTGCGCAATATGGCGGTTCGAAAGCCCCCTCCCGATAAGCTGGAATACGTCCATCTCCCTGTTCGTGAGGCTCTCAAGGGGAGACTGCCGAATTTCCGGCGTGGTCAGGAGCCTGCCCAGGAGCCTTTCCTTCAGGTCCTCGCTTACGTAGATCCTGCCCGCAAGGATGTCGCGGAGCGCCCTGATGACGACCTCCATGGACTCCTTTTTCATGACGTATCCCCGGGCCCCGGCCCGGATCGCCCGCTCGGCGTAAAAATTCTCGTCATGCATCGAAAGTATCAGGACAGGGATGTTAAAACGCGATTTTATAGCGGCGGTGAGCTCAATGCCGCCGGCTCCCTTGAGGGAGAGGTCCGCGATAATGATGTCAGGCTTCAGGTCGTTAATTATCCGGATGGCGGTATCCGCGTCTTCGGCATCGCCGCAGACGATAAAATCCTCCTCGCCATTGATGAAGGCCGCCAGTCCCTGGCGCACCACGGGGTGATCATCGACTATTAAAACCTTGTTTTTTGTCATCAGCCTCTTCCTGTCAAATCAAGGCCTCGATTATACTTCATTCAAGCAGCCTGTCAATATATTTTATCGCAAAGAGCGAAATCCCCCGCGCCTTGCTGCGCGGCATGTTCCATTGCCGGGGCGGCTCCCGCATCACCGCCAGATACACGATACCGTGGTGCCCCTGCCCCTGTTTTTCGTTATCTTCAAAGAAGCCCCGATGGCGTTGGCGCGGTAATGCATTATCCTGAGTCCCATCCCCTTGTGGCTGTCGATGTCCGATGGGATCCCGATGCCGTCATCGGTGATGCTGACATGGATCCTCCCCTTGTTTTTATTCAGGGTCACCGCAATGGTATTGGCCTTCCCGTGCTTGATGGCATTGGTCACCGATTCCTGGACGATATAATGAAACTGCGTCTCCACCATGCTATCATTGATAGTGATGGCCGGGTCGATATTCAGGGTAAAGGACACAGAGTAAATGCCCTCGACGGTGCGGGCGAAGCGCTCCAGGGCAGCGACGATGCCGCCTGAATCGATCTCCATCGGCGACAATCCGCGTGACAGCATCCTGGTATGGTCCTTGGCCTCGTTGATAAGGGCGAAAACCCCCCGCGCATCCTCGGCCTCGGGCAGGGACCTGTTCGACAGCTTTCTCACAAGGGACTCGCACAGGAAGCCGGTCCCCGTGAGGATCTGCCCGAGGTCGTCATGAAGATCCCGGCCGATGCGCTGCTGCTCCTTCATGCTGATCTCAAGGGCCTGGCGCTCGAGGTATTTCCGCTCGGTGATATCCGTAAAGACCGCCACAATGCCCGCGATGTGGCCCCTGTCGTCGATGAGGGGACGGGGCGACACGATGGCGTCTATGTTTCCGTCCGATTTCGATTTCAGCTTTATCTCAAAGGCGCTCTTTCGCAGGCTCTCCTTTCCGCGCACCTGCTCCATGAAATTCTCCCGGTCGTCCTCATGAATGAGGTTGAGTATGGAATTACCGATGATGTCGTCCTTCAGGGCGCCGACCATCTCGCAGAATCGGTCATTGACGAAAGTGATCGTCCCGGCGCCGTCGCCCTGGACAAGGCCGTCGCTCATCGTCTCCACCAGCACCCGGTACCGCTCCTCGCTCTTCCGCAGCGCCTCCTGGGCGAGCTTGCGCAGGGTGATATCCTTCAGGACCGCGTGGATCATCAGCTTGCCGGCTATGGGGACCACCGTGAAGGTAATGTCCACCGGCGCCTGCCGGCCGTCAAAGCAGAGATGCACCCACTCGAAGCTGAGGCTGTCCATCTCGAACACGAACTTCATGATCTCGTTCATTCTCAGCTCCGTGAGGGTGCCGTCGGGCAGGAACTCAGGGGAGAGCTCGTGGGGCGACTTTCCCAGGAGCACCTCCTTCCGTCCGGCGCTGAAGAGGTTTATCGCGGCCACGTTGCAATCGATAATCCTCTTGTCGTCGATGAGGAACTGGGCGTCGGCCGACTCCTCGAAGAGGTGGCGGAACTTTTCCTCGCTTTCGCGCAGGGCCATCTCGATGCGCTTGATCTCGGTGATGTCCCGAATTATCTCGATGGCCCCGATGATGGCCCCGTGGCCGTCATAGAGGGGAGAGGCCTTGCCCCACAGGTAGGTCTCCTTCATGGTGAAGGGGAGCGACGGAATATACGATTCCGCGATAATGGAGTCGCCGTCACTGGAAAAGGTCAGGTAGTGCCCATTGTTCCGCGGGACCTCCTCGCCTACCAGGTCGATCAGGATGGGCCGCCTCTCGCCGAAGAACGGGATGGCGTATTCGTAATCCCCCTTGCCCAGCATGGCCTCCTCGGGAACGCCCGTCATCTTTTCCATCGCTCTGTTCCAGGTAATGACCTTTTTTTCCTTGTCAATGACGAAGGTCGCGTCCGGGAAAAAATCGATGATCTCCATGAGCTGCCGCTGGGCCATGCGGAGGCTGTCCTCAATGACCTTCCGGTCCGAAATTTCCCTCGAGGAAAAGACCGCTCCCATGACCACCCCGTTGTCCCTGCTGACGACCTTGCCGTTCGACTCGAACCAGAGGACGCGCCCGTCCTTATGAATCATCCGGTATACCGCCACGACCTTGTTGCCGCTGTACCGGTTCGCCTTGATCGTCGCGAGGACGCCCGGCAGGTCATCGGGATGAACAAGGCAGTAGATCGGCCTGCCCAAGAGCTCCTTCTCCGAATAGCCCAGCGCCGTCCCGTAGGAAGGGCTCACATAGGTGAAATTGGCGTTGACATCGCACATCCCCACCAGGTCGAACATGTTATCGGCCAGGAGACGGTACTGGCGCTCGCTCCTGCGAAGGGTCTCCTCGATGAGCAGCCTTTCGGTAATGTCCCTCGCGACGACCAGGAGGCACCGGTTGTCTGCAACCTGTATGATTTCCGCGGAAACGATCACCGTGCGGAGATCGCCGGTCCTCGTCTTCACATGGATCTCGTGGTCGTGGACCACGCCCTTCTTCTCTATGGCGTCGGTTATGGCCTGCCTGTCGTCAGGAGCCGTATATATTTCCAGCGATGTTATCGGGGTGCCCAGGAGCTCGTCCCGGTTGAAACCGCTTATGCGGGCAAAGTTCAGGTTGACATCTATAAACGTACCATCCTTCAACAGGATGATGGCCATGCCGGCGGGACTTGAATGGAAGGCCCTGGAAAACTTCTCCTCGGACACGCGGATGGCCTCCTTGGCCCGCATACTTTCCGTTATATCCCTTCCAATGGCCTGGTACTCGGCGAGGTTGTCCATATCGTCGTAGAGCGCCTGCACCGTCCAGTGCTGCCACCGCTCGCCGGCGGGACCGGGAACGCCGCACTCGTAATTCAGCAGCGGCTTCTCCCGGCTCAAGGTCAGGTGATGACCGCCGATCCTGTCCCGCTCGTATTCGGGCATGCGGTCCAGGAAGCTGGTTCCGAGAAGGTCCTCCCGCCTGAGGTTGAAATAGCGGCAGTATTCATCGTTGACGAAGGTGATCACGCTGTCGCCGGGAAGGAACCGGCAGATCATGAGGGGCATCGACTCCACAATGGCCCGGTAGCGCTCCTGGGTCTTCTTGAGCTTTTTCTCCATCTGGTGGCGGTAAAGGGTGAAATCGATGGCAATAATGAGCTCGTTCATGTTGAACGGCTTCACCAGATAGCCGTAGGGATTGGTCGTCTTGGCCCTGCCGACCGTATCGGGGTCCACGTGGGCGGTCATGTAGATGACGGGAACATCATACTGCGACAGGATGTGCCTGGCCGTATCGATGCCGTCGCTGTCGCCCTGGAGCTTGATGTCCATGAGTATGAGGTCGGGATTGATGGTGTGTATATTATCCACCAGCTCTTCGCCCGCCATGAGAACGGCCGGCACGTCATAACCATTGTCCTGCAGTGTTTTTTGTATATACTTGCCGGATATGGCGTCGTCTTCCGCAACCAGGATTCGCGCGTTGGCCATCACTATTCCCCCATCCCTGTTCTATGGTAATGGTATCGCCGAAGAAATCAAGTTATTAATAAAAAATTATGAGAGTGGGTGATGGATATCATTAACTATCAAGTTTTCAAGGGATACCCTCCCCCTTGACGGGGGAGGGAAGGGTGGGGGTGCAACATGACTGTACTTCTCCATGCATATTATCACCCTCCCCTATCCCCTCCCATCGAGGGAGGGGGAAGATGGCTTACATGATCCAATTAAGTTATATATGCAGGAAACACCGCTCCAGCGTGGCCATGAGGGCAATCGAATGCTCGTTGGCGGCCTCGATCACCAGCGCGTCGTTCATAGACCCGGCAGGCCACACGACGGCGGTGACCCCCTCCTTTGCAACGGTGTCGATGCTGTCCCGCTGGGGAAAAAATGCGTCCGACGACATGACGGCTCCCTTGAGGCTGTGACCCTTCTTCAGCGCCTTGTCGATGGCCTGCTCCACGGCCCCGACGCGCTCCTGCTCGCCGGTCCCGACGGCTATGGCGGCGCCGTCCTTCACGAAGACGATGCCGTTGGACCTGACGTTGATGTTCACGTACCAGGCCGTGAGGCAGTCATCGAGCTCTGCGGCGGTGGGCTTTCTCTGCACGACATAGTCCCTGCCCCCGTTCTTCGCCGGGTCTGAATTCGGGATCATCGGATCGACTATAAAATCGGCGGCTGACCGTATCCGGGTAAGGTACGGCACCTCAAGGGTGAAGGACCCGTCAATCAGGTTGCGGAGGTTGTAATACCCCTCGATATCGTCGCCGATGAATTTCGGTATCCGGTCCATGTTGGGGACCTTGGCGACCCGTATGGCGTTGTTGAGCTTTTTCGTACCTTCATTACGCCTGAGCACCGCGAGGGCATCCTGGTCGTAATCGGGGGCGATGATCCCCTCGACGAAGGATTCCATCACCGCCTCCGCCGTGGCTGCGTCTACCTTCCGGTTTAATCCCACGATGGAGCCGAAGGCGCTCCGCTCGTCGCAGTTCCTGGCGATGCGGTAGATCTCGGCCATGGGCTCCCCCCCGGTTTCGACCTTGAAGCCGCAGGGGTTGACATGCTTCATCACCGTGCAGGCGGGCTTGTCGAAAAACTTGAGAATGTTGAGGGCCTGGCTCATGTCCTGGAGGTTCGTCAGGGACAGTCCCTCCTTCCCACCCTTGAGGATGTCCAGGTTGCCCACGGAAAGGGCCGCGCTGCCCGTCGGGGCGTAGGCGATGAAGGGCTGGTGCGGGTTTGTCCCGTAACGCAGCTGGTAGGCCACTTTCTTGAGGGGGATCCTGGTAGTGCCGATAACGATCATCGCCTCGTCGGGGAAATCGCCCTTGATGGCTTTTTTATATGCGTCTTTAAATGAAGATACATCAGTTGCCATATTATGCTCCGTTGATGAATTTGTGCCGGGGATTAAAGAAATCAGGCTACCATGCGATTGATGCAACACCACGGTCCCGTGTCAAGAAAAACATGTGGATATACGGACGATAGGCGCGGTCTCGAGACCGCGCCTATCCTTTCGCGACAGGTATTACTTGTTCCTGTTCTTTATGACGAATTTTATCTTGCCCGCCCCATCCCTGTATACCGCGGCGACGGCGACGCGGTAATCGTCCTTTCCCTTTTCCGGCGCCAGCGCCTTGTAGAACGCCGCCACGGCCTCCTTGGCGGAAGCATAGGGGATTTCCACGTCGATGGGCTCGCCGGAAAAGACCGGGAGCGGGTCCGTGTTGACCCCGGTGTATGTCGCGATGAGCTTTCCCTTTCCGCTAGCCTTCGGGACCTCAAAATAGATCCGGTGAACCGCGCCGTCCGGAGCGCGCTTCACGATGGAAAGCGCCGCGTCCTCGATGAGGCATCCGCTGATGCGGGGCGTATGGTTCGGCGCGTCAGGCTCGTAGTCCCAGTTGCGCAGGGCGTTGCCGAGGGCCGCTATGGGAGTCATGCCTTTTTTGAACTGGGCCGCAATATCGGGGGTCTGCTTGCCGTTGCTCACCGCGATCCATTTGAACTTGCCGACGATGATGGATGGATATATCAGCAGATCAGGGTTTCCCGACTGCAGCGTCTTCTCGTCGGTCGGCTTGACGAAAACGGTTTTCTTCTCTTTCTCGAACTTCCGGGCCTGGCTCGACGGGCTCCTTCCCGTGACGGCATAGAGAACGACATCGTCTCCGGCCGGACTTTTTCCGATTATAATAATACGCCCGGGATATTGCATGTGCGAAAGCGCTTCAAAACCTTTTTCCATGGTTCACTCCTTTACAGAATTTTTACTCTTCTGCCATCAACCTTCAGCCTGCCCTCGCAATAGAGCTTGATCGCTTCGGGCAGCACCTGGTGCTCGATCTTGAGCCCCCGCTCGCGAAAGCTTTCCAGGGTGTCGCTTTCATCGACCGTGTTGACGCCCTGCAGAATTATCGGTCCCGTGTCGCATCCCTCGTCGACGAAATGAACGGTGCACCCGCTGACCTTTACCCCGTACCGCCACGCGTCGCCATAGCCGTCGGTTCCCGGGAAACTGGGCAGCAGCGCGGGATGAATATTGATGATCCTGTTACGGTACTGGCCGATGAGGTGTGAGGTGAGCAGCCGCATGTATCCCGCCAGCACGATCAGTTCCACGTCGTATTGTTTAAGTATCGCAATTATCGCCTCTTCATGGTCCTCCCGAAGGGCGTGCAGCTTACGGTCCACGAAAAACGCGGGGATGCCGTGCTTTCGGGCCCGTTCCAGGCCAAAGGCCTTTTCTTTGTCCGATATGACGCATGCGACCTCCACCGGTAGCCATCCTGACTCCGCCTTGTCGATAATGGACTGGAGATTGGTCCCGGATCCGGAGACGAACACCGCGATCTTGGTTTTTTTCCTGGTTTGCATCATGGTATGGAAATAGTATTATGTCCCTTTAACCATCTGTCAAGATTAATTCATTCAATAAGCTTGAGAAATTCCTCCCTGGTCCGCATGTCGCTCCTGAAAGAGCCCCGCACCACGGATGTTATGGTGCTGGCCCCCGGCTTGCGCACGCCCCGCATTTCCATGCACAGGTGCCTCGCCTTTACCACGACCCCCACCCCCTTTGGCTTGACGTGTTCCATGATGGCATCGGCGATCTCGGTGGTAAAGTGCTCCTGCACCTGGAGTTTCTTGCTGAAAACTTCGACAATGCGGGCCAGCTTGCTGATGCCGACGATCCGCTTGCTGTCAGGTATATATCCTATGTGGCAGACCCCGAAAAACGGCACCATGTGGTGCTCGCACATGGAGTAAAACTGTATATCCTTGACGATCACCATCTCGTCATGTTCTAGCTCATGGGCCTTTCCCAGGACCTTGGCTATGTCCTCCTGTTCTCCGCCGAAAATGTCCTCGTACATCCGCGCCACCCGGTCCGGGGTTTCCTCAAGGCCGCTGCGCCCGGGGTCCTCGCCGATCGCGAGAAGTATCTCGACGACGGCCTTCTTTATTCGTTCCCTGTCCACCTGCCGATCCTCCTGTACTAGCCATGAAGGCGAGGATGCATGACCTCGCCTTCATATCGCGCCCGCCACGGCGCCGCTTATCATTCTGAAAATTATACACATTTTTTCAATAACAAATTGCATGGACCGCCGATTATTATTATCGGCCTTCACCATGGATCGCGATCCGGAAACTGACACGATGTCGGATTTTCAATTATTATGTCCTATGGCGCCTGCGTTTTAAAGTAATTTTTGGCCGCAACGGTAAAAATGGCTTGATTTCATTTAACATCTCTGATGTGTTTTATGAACAGGGGGAGGAATGGCGCGTGATATCCATCCAGGTCGATGATGCCGTTACATTAACCATTACCACCAAGCTTCTGACAATACATAACACCCATGATCTGCTCAGACAGCTCCTGGAAACCGCCCACAATTATGATAAACGACTGGTTCTTGATTTCATCAACGTAAACACCATTGACTCAACGGTCATCTCCATGCTCGTCGAGTTCAACAGTCACATGAATGAAAACAACAAGCAGTTCACGCTTAAAAACCTTTCCCCCTTCATAAAAAAAACATTTGAGATACTTCATATAACCAAATTTTTCGACATTGAATAATCTCATGAAAAATTTCATTGCCGCAGCGCCCCTCATCGCGCTCCTCCTGATCGTGCCCGCGCATAGGCCGTGCAGAGCCGCCGCGCCGAGACCACCCGCCGAGACCGGATCCATCATGCTGACCGCGGAAAGCGCCCGGATCCCCCTGGGTCTTCACATTGCCATTCTCGAGGATAGGACAGGGGCCCTGACCATACGGGAGGCATCGTCACCGGAGATGGCGGACCGATATGTTCCGTGCAGAACCGAGTCCCCCAGCTTCGGCTTCAACAGCACCGACTACTGGGTGCGCTTCAGCGTTACCAACACCCTTCCCCGCGACGATCGCTGGTTCCTTGAGCTCGAATATCCCCACATGGATGTCTTCGAGGCCTACTACAAGGATCGGGACGGCTCCTATATGCGAAAGCAAACAGGCGACATATATAAATTCGACAGGCGGGAGCTACGCTACCGGAATTTTGTTTTTTCCATTGCGGTGCCCAGGGGGAAAAGCCTGACCGTGTATCTCCATTTCGCCGGCTCTTGCTCCAAGCAGTTCCCCCTCACCCTCTGGTCTCCGGAAGCCTTTGCGGAAAAAGCGATCAACGAGAAGCTCCTCCTCGGCGTCTACTACGGTATCATCATTGTCATGATGTGCTACAACCTCATTCTTTTCTTTTTCATACGCGACAGGAGCTACCTCCTCTATGTCATTTACATCGCGACCTACGGCATGGTGCAGATGGCCTACAACGGCATGGCCTTCGAATACCTCTGGCCGGATCTTCCGTGGTGGCACAGGGTCAGCCTTCCCTTCCTCATCGGCCTGGCGATCCTCTGGATGGCCATATTCACCCAGAGTTTTCTCCATTTATGGGACAAGGCCAGGGCCATGTTCTGGTCCATGGTCGCCATCATGGTCATCGGCATCATGACGATGGTCTATTCCGTCCTCGGCGATTACCTGACCGCCATAGAATCGGCGATGAAGCTGATGGTCTTTGCCGCGGTGGTGACCATCGTCTCAGCCGTGGTTTCCATGGCCCGGGGATACCGGCCCGCGCGCTTCTTTCTCATGGCGTGGCTTTTTTTCCTCTGCGGCCTCGTACTCATCGCGCTGAACAAGCTCAACGTCATCCCGGTCATGTTCATCACCGAATACGCGAACCAGATCGGCTCCGCCCTTGAGGTGACCCTCCTCTCCGTTGCACTGGCGGACCGCATAAACATCATGAACCAGGAGAAAAAGGAGGCCCAGCGGGCCACGATCCAGGCGCAGGAAAAATACAAGCTCCTCGTCGAAGGCTCCAGCGACATTATCTTCTCCCTTGACGAGGAGTGGAACTTCATCACCGCCAACAACGCGATCATGACCCACCTCAAGGTCAATCCCGGATCGATCGTCTCCATGAATTTCCTCGACCTCATTTACGACGAAACCGACGACGCCGCGGTGAGCAAGAACCTGGTCAGGGAAAAGCTCGGGGAGCTCCTCGCAAACCGCGAGCCCCTCGGCTTCAAGGTCATGTTCAAGTCGACCATCATCGCCGAGCCGAAGGAGATGCAGGTGCGTCTTGAATATATCAACATCGAGGGCAAGAACGAAATCCTGGGAAAAGCCACGAGCGTCGAGGAAGATGTCCTCATACCTTTCATCGACAGCGAGCAGCAAAATTTCCTGATCAACAACTACATCATGGCCGCGGAAGACGTGACGCAGAGACTGACGCGCAACCTGAAAAAATACATGGAGCAGAAACAGGCGAGCCTCCTGCGCATCGCCCTCCGGGAGCTGGTCATCAACGCCATCGAGCACGGCAACCTCAGCATATCCTTCAACGAAAAGTCTGAAGCGATAATGAACGACACTTATTTCACCTTGATCGCGAACCGCCGCCAGGACCCCCGCTACCGGGACCGCAAGGTACTCATCGAGTATTCCCTGAGCCCGTCCAAGGTCGTCTACCGGATCACGGACGAGGGGGACGGCTTCAGCCACGGGGCCCTTTCCGGCAGTGACGCCCGGGACGCCAGCGCGAACCTCCTTTCCCACGGGAGGGGCATATCCATGGCGAAGAACATCTTCGACTCCGTGGCCTACAACGAAAAAGGCAACCAGGTCACCCTGCTGAAAAAATTCGCGCGCAGCGCGTGAAAATTTTCAACAGAACATCTTCTCGTTCGTATACCTCCATAGACGGCCCCGCCCCATGGCACCGGACCGTTACCATGACTCAGGGAGGATTCCATGAAATTAAACACTTACTTTCTCGATCAATACCGTGACATCGTCTTTCCCGTCATCGTCATCGACGATGAGGATCTCTACAGCGCACGGGATATGGCGCAGCTCACATACCTGCTCCTGCGGTGCAAAAAGCCCTATGACCGCTTCATCAAGTTCCTGGACGCGACCGGATATGAATTTCTGTTCGAGCCGCCCGTGCTGGCCCTCCTTCCCAACGTCCTGCGCCACGATTTCCCCTGGACCAAAAAAGAGCTGTTCCAGCTCTATGACGAGGCCCCCAACAGGCCGGCCGGGATCGGTGATTTGAAACTATTGAAGAAGAAACCGATCGGCCACATCATCATCCATATCGCAGACCTGGTAAAGGAGAACAGGCCGTCCCTGGCCGGGCGACTGGCGCGGCCGTTCAGGGAGCGGCGGAAATTCAACCCGACACCATGGCTGCAGTGACGGTGACCGCCATGGCACCGGGGCGCCCCTTTTTTTGTTGCGGCAAAGCGCGCGGTATCGTAGCATAGCAACCGATCTTCAGATTCGAAATACCGGGTGGAGGCGAGGATGAACAAACAGGCGGTAATCCTTCTTAGCGGCGGCATCGATTCCGCCACGACTGCGGCGATCGCCATTGACCGCGGCTTTGAGCTGTCCGCCCTGACGTTCCGGTACAGTCAGCGCCACCTCGTCGAGGTCGCGTCGGCGGCCAGGCTGGCCGAATTTTTCCTGATCAGGCGCCACGTCACTATCGATATCCCCGCCGGGATCTTCCGCTCGTCCCTGACCGATACGTCGATCGAAGTCCGCAAGAACGCCGATCCGGAAGCAGGCGGGGAGATCCCCGACACCTACGTGCCCGCCCGCAACATCCTCTTCCTCTCCTACGGCCTCGCCTTCGCGGAATCGATCGACGCGTCGCGCATATTCATCGGCGCCACGGCGGTGGATTACAGCGGCTACCCGGACTGCCGCCCCGAATTCTTCGAAGCCTTCCAGGCGATGGCGGACAGGGGCACGAAGGCCGGCGTATCCGGCGCGGGGATCGTCATCGAAACGCCGGTCATCGCGATGGGCAAGGCGGAGATCATCCGCACCGGCGCGCGCCTCGGCGTCGATTACGCCATCACCCACAGCTGCTACGATCCCGGCCCCGGCGGCCTCGCCTGCGGCGCCTGCGATAGCTGCATTATAAGAAAAAACGGATTCAGGGACGCCGGCGTTCCCGACCCTACCAGGTACCGGGACCGGCGATAAATGCTCGGCATTTTCCTGGACATCCTTTTCCCTTCGCGCTGCGCCGCCTGCGGCGCCACGGTCGCCTCGGCCGATCGCCGTCTGTGCCCGTCCTGCGCCGGCCGGATCGACGTGCTGGAAGAGGGGTGCCCCTTCTGTTCCGGTCCCGCCGGCAAATCCCCCTGTCCTTCCTGCGCCGACCGGCACTGGTATATCACGCGTCACATAGCCCTTTCCGATTACAGCGGCGTCATGAAAAGCGCCATCCGGAAAATGAAATTCGGCGGGATCCGCGGGATATATTCCGCCCTGGGCTCACTGGCCGCACGGGAAATCGTCCGCCGATCCATATCGGCAGACATCATAACCTGGGTCCCCATGAACTCAAAGAAAGAATGGCGCCGCGGCTTTAACCAGTCGGAGCGCATCTCATCGTTCATCTCAAAAAAGACGGGAATCCCCGGCCGGGCCCTCCTGAGGGAAAAACGGGGCGCCGGGGCCCAGCGGGACCTGGGCCTCAGGGACCGCTTCATTCACTCGTTGGGACGATATGAGCCGGTCAAAGGGCCTAATCTGTCCGGAAAGAGCGTCCTTCTTGTCGACGATGTGTACACGACCGGGGCCACCATTAACGAATGCGCCCGGCAGCTGCGGATGGCGGGGGCCGAACAAGTATTTTCCCTGACTATTGCCCGAACAGACGTAAAAAGGCTTGAAAAGTTTTGAATTTTATTTTAAAATGGACACAGGGTCAATATAATTATTGACCATTGCATAATGCCCGTATAATGATGTATTCCTGAATAATGCAGGACACGATCGCTTTTTCCAGATACATTTACCTCAACCGCATGGAGAACTGTATATGAAGAGAAAATCAACCGATAACGTTGAAATTCTGATTTTAGACGGTAGGATCGACCAGGAAGGGTCGGAAGAGCTTGAAACGTTGCTGCAGAACTGTCTCGACAATGGAAAAAACAATATATGCATCGACATGATGGATGTAAAGCATATATGCAGCTCCGCCCTTGGCGTCCTGGTCGCCATCAAGAGAAGGATCAAGGACAATGAAGGCGATATCAAGCTTGTCATCGTCAACGACAACCTTCTGCGGCTGTTCGAAACAACCATGCTTGACAAAGTGTTTGAAATATACGAATCCCAGCGCGAATGCCTCTCTACCTTTGATTGATACCGTTACCCGGCATGGACAAAGATCTAAAAGATATTCTTGCGCCCCTGGATCAGCATCTCAGGAGGGTTGATGAAGAAATACAAAAGCGCCTTAGGACCGGCATCCCGGTCATCGACGCGAGCGCGCTCCATCTGTTCCTGAGCGGCGGGAAGCGGATACGGGCCTCCCTGGTGATCCTTTCCAGCGGCCTCCGCGGAGAGATCCCCCGGGGAATCATCGAGCTTGCCGCCGCCACGGAGATCGTCCACGCATCGTCCCTCATCCATGACGACATCATCGATCAGTCGATGTTCCGGCGCGGGAACATCACCGTTCCCAAGAAATGGGGCAACAAGGTGGCGGTCCTGGTGGGCGATTTCATGTACGCCGTGGCCCTCAACACCGCGGTCCAGGACGGCGATCCCGCCATATTCCCCCTCATGGTGGTGGGCACCAAGGACATGGTCATGGGAGAGCTCTGCCAGCTGGAATACGCCGACCTCGACAAGGCGCGCCGCGAACACTACCTGACGATCATCGAGCTCAAGACGGCCCGCTTCATGGCGTCATGCACGCGCCTCGGCGCGACCAAGTCCGGGCTCCCGGAAGAGGAGCGCGAAATAATGTACCAATTCGGCCTCAATCTGGGCTTTGCCTTCCAGATCATCGACGACACCCTTGACATCATGCAGGCCTCCGAACAGGTAGGGAAGGACGTCGGGAGCGATTTCAAGGACGGAAAAATCACCCTTCCCTTCCTGCACCTCATCGAAACGGGCGGATCCGGCGACCTTGAGCGGCTGAAGCGCTATATCGAGAAGCCCACGCCCGAAGGATGGATGGAGATCAAAAAACGTCTCGTGGACATCGGCTCGATCGAATACACGGTCCGCTTCGCGGCGGATTACATAGAGAAGGCCCGCGAGATCCTGAAGCGCTTTCCCGATTCCCAGTTCAGGACCATACTCTTTGAGCTTTCGGATTTTCTGCTCGGCAGAACGTACTGACGGCGCCCGTTTTTTAAAAATTTCAGTTGTAATTAATGACCCCGGAATTATATTTGAAATGAGGATACAAACCAGGCGCGGGGAGGTTTCCCATGATCACCAAGGAAATGGAAGAGCTTCTGAAATACTATAACCTGGGCCTTACTGCGTACAAGCAGCGAAAATGGGACGAGGCGATCCGGGCCTTCGAGAAGGCGCTCAGCATCAATCCGAGCGACGGCCCTTCGGAGCTCTATCTCCAGCGTTCCCGCAGCTTCAAGGAAAACCCTCCCGCGGAAAACTGGGACGGCGTTTTCGTCATGACAACAAAGTAGGTAGGGGCAATGACAAAAAAGGTAATCCAGATAAACAAGAATCCGGTATACGATATCGGCATGATCACCACGGTATTCAGCAAGGATACCGAATTCTTCGGCGACCTCTCCTTCAAGAAATCGCTCCAGATCAACGGCTACTTTGAAGGGGAGATCGTTTCCGGCGGCTTCCTGGTCGTCGGGGAAGGATCCGTGGTCAAGGCTAACATCAAGGCAAAAACCGTGATTCTGCAGGGCACCGTGTACGGGAACATCGAAGCCGCGGCGCGGCTGGAGATCCACGCCACCGGCAAGCTCTACGGCAACATACGGACGGCGAAGCTGCAGATCGCCGACGGCGTCGTTTTCGAGGGCACCTGTGAAATGATCAAGGGCGACGGCAAAAAGCCGGATAAAGAAACCGACGACGCGCATTCCGCGAAAGATTCCATCAAAGAGGCAGCAGCAGAGGCATAACACCAGGCAAGGGCGTCATGAACGCGCGGGAAGCCGCTTTTTATGAAAAACAGGGCGCCGGATCGGTCCGGTGCCTTCTCTGCCCCCACAATTGCTCCATCAATGAAGGCAAGCACGGCATTTGCGGCGCCCGCAAAAACAGCGGCGGCGTCCTGATCAGCGAGATCTACGGCCGCCTCACGGCCGTGGCCATGGATCCCATTGAGAAAAAGCCCCTCTATCACTTTCATCCCGGAACGGCCATACTCTCCATCGGCACCAAGGGATGCAACATGAAGTGCCCCTACTGCCAGAACTGGCATATCTCACAGGACCTGGCGGCCCGCACCTCCTATTATTCATCAGCGGACATCGTCGGCGCGGCCCTCAGGGAGGGTTCCATCGGCATCGCCTATACCTATTCGGAGCCGATCATCTGGTACGAGTATGTCCATGACACGGCCATGCTGGCCAGGGAGGGGGGCCTCCTCAACGTCATGGTGACGAACGGTTTCATCAACAGGGAGCCCCTGGAAAAGCTCCTCGGCTGCGTAGACGCCATGAACATAGACCTGAAAACCTTTCGCGAAGACACCATGAAAAAGGTCCAGAAAGCGCGGCTCGCCGACGTGCTCTCGACGATCCGTCTCGCCCATGAGCGGGGCTGCCATATCGAGCTGACCACCCTGGTGGTCACCGGCATCAACGACGATATGACGGAGATGATGGATATCATCGACTTCATCGCCTCGGTCGACCGCGCCATACCGTGGCACATATCCCG
Source organism: Spirochaetota bacterium (assembly GCA_017999915.1). Classification (NCBI taxonomy): domain Bacteria; kingdom Pseudomonadati; phylum Spirochaetota; species Spirochaetota bacterium. The sequence continues at coordinate 110,448 of JAGNKX010000010.1, read as the reverse complement.
CTACTACCCCAATTACCGGTACGACCGAGACGCCACGGATGTCGCCTTCATGATGAAGGTCCACGAGGAAGCCGAGAAAAAACTGGACTACGTATACTGCGGCAACGTCTCGTCCCATGAACGGGGACATGACACCCGCTGCCCCTCCTGCGGCGCAACGGCCATAAGGAGGGCAGGCTACCATATCAGGATAGAGAACCTCGCCGGCGGCTCCTGCTCGAAATGCGGGCATAACCTGGGAATAAAGCAAAAATAGTCACCCCGCGAAATAACTTCACTCACCGTGAACGTGTCGGATAACAATCGCGATGGCGAGGTGCCGGGGGCCTACATGACCTCATAGGAGGCGTACAGGGAGGGCGCCGTGTGGAGGACATAGCGGTTTTCAAAATCGGACCGCGATGTAATGTTAAAATACCGGTCGAGCTTGGCGGTCGCAAAAAGTTTCTGGAGCAGGGGATTCAAATCGTAGAACACCAGCATGATGCCCTGGGCCATGGCATAATTGAAAAACTTGACGATAAAGCCGATCGCCGATGAATCAAGCGATTCAAGCTTCTGACAGTTGATGGCGATCACCCGCGGCATTTTTCTGATCTGGGCCATCCACACGTATTCGATCTTGGTGAGGCTGTCGATATTAAATATTCCCTCTATGTGGATTACCACAATATCGCCAAACTGTTCGACATATGTATTAACCATTAAATAGCCCGGAAGGAAGATTTGAAATAATTCAATATCATTATCGTCATACTGTCAAGCACTATGCAGAAGATTAATTGCGCGATTTTTTAAACAACGCCGGGCGCACCGTCCAGGCAGACGGTTGTCGCGTTTCGGTTCATTCTGAAGGCGGGGTCACGTGACCCCGCCTTCAGAATATGCGGCACGGCCTTCAGGGCATGAAAAAACGGCGATTCGCACCGCCGTTTTCCGTTATTGCCATTTCAACCGTTGCGCTTATTCAGCTGCGTGGCCTTCTCCCCCGGCATGGTCCTGGTGTGCGGCATGGGGGAAGAGCGGCGTATACTTGGCGAACCACATGTAGATCAGTATCATGACCGATATGCCGCCCAGCATAACGAACCACTCCTGGATTGTCGGATTGTAACCGATAAACCCCTTCCAGGGAAAATTCGGAACAGAAGAGCCGTTCAGCACGACGAACAGCTTGTTCATGAACAAGGCGCCGGCCCCGCTGGCTATGCCGATAAGGAATGTCTTTTCCTGCTCGCGGTTCTTCTTTACCAGAAGCATCGCGATAGCGGTTGCGATCAGCAGGAACTCCAGGACAAGTATCCACCAGCCGTAGTATCCGCCCAGCAGGCTGGAAAAACTCCGGTCGAAGAGCGGGGTCCACTTGGCGGCCATGAGGCTGACATCGACCACCCGGGCGATCAGGTAGAATACCATCATTGTGCCGGAGACCTTGGCTATCGAATAGAAGGTTTCCTTGGGAAGAACTTCCTTCTTCATTACCTTTCCGGCTATATAAGCGCAGAGCGTCATGAACGCGGTGCCGCCCGCAGTTGCGCCGATTATTACGACAAAGAAGTAAATATGGTGGGCCCGGAACCACGATGCCTTACCATACATGATATCCCACATCCCGCCGCCCAGGGACCCCTGGTGAAAGCATGACAGGAAGGTTCCGGCCGCGGCAAAGATCCACATCAGGCGGTGGAGATAGTGGCCGATATAGTGAAGGGCCGGTATCGCGTCGAGGACCTTGTGCTTCAGGACCACCGGGATCAGCTCAACGCAGAGGATCATGAAGTAAAAGGTGAGGCACCAGACAACTTCAGTCAGCATCGAGATAGGCATCAGGCCGGGTCCCCAGTTGGGGTAGGCGTATCCGAACCATGCCCGGAGAGGCTGGCCAATGTCAAACACCAGGAAGACCAGCGTGAACAGGTAGCAGAGAAAACCGATGAGGACCGAGGAGTTGATCATCGGCTCCAGCTTGTCATTCCTTAAAATATAGAGTATGAAACCGCTGGTGAAGGCGCCGCCGCCCAGACCGACCAGTCCCAGGTCACCGATGATCCATTGGCCGAAGGGATACATGTTGCTCATGTCGGTGTAGCCCAATCCCCAGAAAAGGATCTGCACGCCGAAGATGGCAAAACCGGCCGTGAAAAACAGCATGATGTAGAGGGCTATCTTCACGTTCTTCGAATAGCTGTTCCATTCCTTCTTGACGAATTCTATGTATTGCTTGATATAACCTATAAGTTTACCCACTGTTTTTCTCCTTTACCTGAATATCGGAGTCTATTTGAATTTCATCATTTCCTTGATCCAGGCCTTGCTGGTGAGGTAGTAGACCTTCGGATTGGGGAAATTCTTGATATGCATCATCTTTTCTTTCGTCTTCTCGTCCTTGTCGTCAATTGTGTGGACAAGGCGGAACTTCCGCTTCTTTTCCTTTTCAAGAAGCTGGCTGATTTCCGAGTTCGGATCATCCAGGTCGCCGAAGACCATAGCCTTGGTCGGGCAGGAGGCGACGCAGGCCGGCGTGTAGGTGACGGCGTTGATGTCAAGCTCGCCCTTGGCCGCAGCCTTGTCGCGCTCGCGCTTCCAGATATGGCTGCAGAACTGGCACTTGATGACGGTTCCGCGCGACGGCACTGATACGTCGGTATTCAATGAATTCTTGAAGGAGCCCTCGTGTCTCGGTTTCCACCAGTTGAAGGCCCGGGCCTCGTAGGGACATGAGGCCTGGCAGTACCGGCATCCGATGCAGCGCGACCAGACCTGGCTGACAACGCCGTCATCTCCGACGTCGGTTGCCACGACCGGGCATACCGACACGCAGGGCGGCTTCGGGTTTTTCGGATCGTTCCCGTCGCAGTGCTGGCACATCTTCGGTATATAGCAGACCTCGACATTGGGGTACTTGGCATCGCGGTCGTTGGTGACCTTCATCAGGTCCATGAACTGAACGCGCTTCACCAGGTCGGAATCATCCTCGAACAGAGGCAAATTGTTTTCTTGAGAACAGGCGATGGTGCATGTGCCGCAGCCCGTGCACTTGTCCAGATCTATAGCCATTCCCCATCTTCTTTTCATTTTCATGTTGGTATCCACCTCTTAGCTGATTTTGACCCTGGTGAGCCACCAGTTCGCGGCCCCGGTCAGGGGATCGATGTCACTCGCCATGATTTCCTTGGGATTGACGCCTTTCTTCTTCGCGTACTTGGTATAGGCCTTGTGGCCGAACCCCAGGGGAATCGCTATCGTATCAGGCGCCACTATATCGGTGAGGTGGGCCTTGACGCTGCCGATCTCGCCACGTGAAGATTCGATGTCAATCCGCTCTCCTTCGCTGACGCCCTGCTTATCGGCCGTCTCTCTGTTTATCATGACCCAGAGCTTGCCTTCGGAGTAGGTTTTGTCGTCGATGGCCTTGAGCACGTAAGGGAAGGCCAATCCGTCGCCGTCTCCCACGAAGGTCACTTCCGTCGGGATGAGCGCGACGGGGAATTCCGCGGTCGCCTTGAGCGTTTTTTCAAGTGCCGCGAGGGTGTCCTTCAGGACCTTGGCGTTAAAGTTCACGGCGCCGGCGCCTGCCGCGCCGCCGTAAGTCTTGACCAGATCAACATAGCCGTTCCAGTTGAAGTTGGCCTTCGCGCCGTCGACCTTCTGGGCCAGCTTGATGATGGCGTCCCCGGCATGGATCGCTTTTTCATAGGCCTTCACCGGGGCCGCGCCGGCCGCGCTTTCGGACTCGAGGAAGCTCAGGGACGGGAAGATATAATCGGCATACATGGCCGTGTCGTTCAGGAGGGGCATGATTCCCACGACAAAGGCCTTCTCCATCTTCGTGGCAAGGTCCGCGCCGTATACGCTCTTGTACACGGGATCAGCCTCGTTTATGAAGAGCATTTCGAAATTGCCGTTCTTGATGAAATCGTCAAGGCCGGCAAACTTTTTAGCGTCTTTCAGGATCGCAGCCGCATCGGCTCCAAGGGCCGGCTCGCCAAGGCCCTGGATCTTTTTAAGCTGGGCCCCGCGGGCGCCCACCATGGCGTTCAGGGCGTACACGGCCATGAGCTCCGCGGCCGACGAGGAAACGCCGGCGCCGCCGCGTCCGGCGACCGCGATGGGGCTCCTGGCCGCGGCAAAGGCGTTGGCCACGTCCTCGATCTGCTTAGCCTTGAGCCCCGTAAGGGCCGCGACCTTATCCGGGGTGTACGCGTCGACGACGGCCATCCAGTCGCCGCCGCCGGCAGCCCGGCCTTTCTTCTTGAGACAGTTGGCTATGCCCATCGCAAGGATCAGCTCGGTCCCCGGCTTGACGGGGAGCCACTGGTCGGCCAGAGAGGCCGTCCGGGTGCAGACCGCGTCGGCCTGGACCAGCTTCGCGCCTTTCTGTTTCATATCGACGAGGGCTTTGTTCATCACGCAGGCCGTTCCCCAGCCTTCAAAGAGGCGGGCGCCGAAGCTCAGTATATAATCAGCATTGCTGAAATCGTAGTCTACGAAACCGCCCAGCGCGGCCTGGGAGAGGGAGGCCAGCGAGGGCTCATAGTATGAGTTGCCGCTGCCGGCCGATTTGATCAGCCTGTTGAGGAGCGCGGCGGTGAGATTCTCGTTCTTGCTGATGCCGGCTATGAGGCCGCCCTTTTTCGCGGCTACCAGGCTGTTCATTTTCTTCGCGACCGCCGTCAGGGCCTCTTCCCAGGTCACCTTTTCGAAGGCCGAAGGCTTCACAGTCCCTTTCTTCCCCGTCCTCTTCAGGGGCGCGTCGATCCTTTCCGAATGGTACAGAAGCTGGAGCGCGTTCTGGCTGAAGGGACAACCGCTGTTCGATGATTCAATTTTAACGGCCCGGTCGCCTATCATGCGGATGGACATCTCGCATTTTTCGCGGCACGCGTCGCAGATCGTTTTCAGGTACGCTTCCCTGCCGGGAACCGGCACGTACTGGTCCTGGGTCCACTCGACGAGCCACTGCAGACCGAGAAAGGGAGCCCCGGAAAAGACGTATCCGGTGAGACCGCCGACGACGGCGCCGCCGCCCATCATTATGAAATCTTTTCTTTCTATTTTTTTCATGGATTATTCATCTCCTCTGGCAAGTTTCATGGTATCGGAATATCAGTCGTGGCAGACCGCGCACTTGTTGCTGATGTTGAGGGCGGTATGGCAATCCTCGCATTGACCCATCGGCATTTTTCCTTTTATCATGGCCATGTTGGTAGAGTCCGCCTTGTCGCCGTGGCACGATCCGCAGCGGGCCTTCTTCCTGCCGTCCTCGTATTGCGCCGTCATGACGACCTTATGGCTGAAATAAGCAAGGTCAGGCTGCTTGGCGTAGGAGCCCCAGGGCTTATCGGTATCCTTGTATTTATCCAGCATGGGTTTCCGCAGAGCGGTCTCCGGACCGGCGTTCTTATCCGGTCCTTTCGGATCGTGGCACGATTTACACTCCGCGACCGTGGGAAGGCCCTTGAACCTGCCGTTCTCATAATACCCGTGGCATGTCTCGCAGTCATCTTTCGACATACCGTTCGCCGGCATATACTTGGTAAGGTGGGTTTTGTGGTTAAAGTAGACCGATTTCTCAGGATGGTTTGCCATTGCATAATTGCATCCAATCTGGGAAACAATATAGGTGGAATAAAAACACACGATAAAGGGGATCCCGATAAGAAGTATTGTCCGTTTCACCAAGCTTCTCCTTTTTGTATATCTTTAAGTAAGGTAAAAATTGGTTTTGATTAAACACCAACGGCTGTGGCATTGCCGTTTTTTAATTGAATTATATATTTTAATTTAGGACTTATATGTCAACAAAATAATAAAAAATTCTTTTAGATTTACATCGGCAGTAACAAAAAACAAGGAGCTGTTGTTCCAGAAAAACAACGAGAAGGCGCGCGATCATGGGCCTGTCGATCCGGTCACCTGCCGCATCGCCAGGGCGGCAGGATCCTCCCCCGGGCTGGCGGTATCTGATGACGCAAGGCCGATCCTGGCATCGATCTTCACGACCGTATCATCGGTAATCTTGATCCGGAACGTATCCAGTGAACTTTTCAGGCGCCTCTCCACTGCCTTTGCTTTCCGCGCGTTGACATCAGGCATGATGAGGGCGAGATAATTGTCATGACGGCACAGGTATCCGTCATTGCCGATGATATCAGCCGCGGCCGGCCCGATCAGCTTGATAATGCCGTTCTTCTCCGCGTCCCCGAGCCGTTCAAAGGCGTCACAGAGCAGGATATAAAGGATGGAGAAATCCTTGCCTTTGCCGCTCCACGCCTTGAGGCACTCATTGTATTTCAGGTTGCAGTATATTTTGCTATGAAGACCGGTCCCGGCATCGGTCATCACGTCATTGACCATGATATAATCGTGGATGTTCTTCAATACGCCGGTCACGGCCGACCTGGCATCGCGCATCTGACTGCCCTGGAGGCCGTCCCGCCGTGTCATCTTCACGACCCCCAGGAACGCTTCATTGTAAACAAGGGGTATGATTATCGTCCGCCCCTCCTCAAGGACCATGGAGGCGCCGCCGCGCAGCTCCCGGCCGGCCTCGTTGTCCACGTCAATGGTATCGAAGCTGACTGAATCGATCCGGAGGAAGGTGCTGCCCGTAAGCTCCATTGTTTTGACCAGCTTTCCGGAGTAATGGAAGATATACAATGAAACGGCATCGGTGTCACAGGAAGCGTTTATGGCCTTGAAGAGATCGTGGATGTAGCCGCTGAGCCCGTCTGAAACAACGCTGGCTGTTTCATTGGGCAGCGCCGTGTCGCCGGAGGACGGGGGGCCGCCCTGGAGGCTCAGGTCAATGATTCGGCCTTCGTCACTGCCCTGCTGCGTCGGCTTTTTCGAGGCCATTATATACGCCGCGGCGGTAATGATAACGATCAATAATACCAGCAGAGACACTTCCAGAACGGACCTGGTGATGACCGTGCCGCCCACGGCATGGGGATAGACCACGAGAAGGCGGTATCCGCCGATCCTCGTGAGAAAGACATAGAACCGGAGCTGCTCCACGCCTCGCGCCGTCTTTTCATCGTAATACCGGACAACGTAGGGATTGTCCTTTGTAATGTTGAACTTGTCCTGGGTGAAATCCTTTAAAATGGCTTCAAAGAGGTCGACGGTGTGTATGTAACGGTCATTCTTGCTGGAGAGACGGACCGACAGGGTCCTGTCCGTGACGGCCATCAGGGCGACCTGGCGGTATTTCCTGTGGGCCGATTCGAGAAAGCCGGAAAGGTCCCCCGGGGCCGGCACCCTGTTCTCGGCGGCCAGGCGCTTTTCCAGGTCGCGGTATTCACCGACGATGCTGTTGGTGGTCCTTACGAGCGAACCGAGCCGCTCGTTTTCGACATTGGTGAAGCGAAGCGTAAAATAGAGGAACAGGCCGATGACCAGGAAAACGGCCCCCGCCGCAATGACCTTGATTCTCAGGGACATGGCGTATCGCTATTTCCCGTCTTCCCGGGAATCATCGTACTCCTCGTCCTCTTCCCACACGAAGGTTCCCTTGCCGCTCTTGTTCTTCTCGGGGCATTCTTTCATGATGTATTTCTTTTCGTTGGGCCAGTAAGCGTTCTTCTGGCTGTGATAGTAGCTGTCCAGGTCGCTGACATACTTCATGCCGTCTGCCCATATCTTCGTTCCCCGGCCGTCGCGCTCCCCTTCCTTGAAGCGGCCGAAATAGCGTGAGCCGTCAATGTAGAACCAGACGCCCTTGCCGTGTATCCTGCCGTCCTTGAATTCTCCCACATACTTGTCCCCCGAGGGAAGTATGAGGGACCCCTGGCCGCTCCGCCGGTCATTCTCGAACTGGCCGACATACTTGGCGCCGAACCATTCGGACCTCTTGCCCCATGTGTAGGTGCCGAAACCGTGCTTCTGCCCGTTCTTCCAGTCGCCGGTGTAGGAATCGCCTTCGCCGACGGTGAGCTTCTTCTCCTTCATCATGACGCCGTAGCTCCAGCTGGCATAGAACCTGCTGACGATGTTACCCTTCTCGTCGTAGACGAAGAGGGAGCCGTCGCCGTGGGGCTTGCCGTCAAGAAACTGGCCGATGTATTTCGTCTTGAGCCTGCCGTCCCTGTCATAGGTGAGGAGGGTGCCGTCGCCGTTGGGCTTGCCGTCGATGACCTGTCCGAGATAATGGGACACCAGGTTCCCGTCATCGTCATAGGTCAGGATCGACGCCTCGCCGGTCTCCCTGTCGTTGAGATACATGCCGAGGTACTTGCGTATCACCTTCCCCTTATCGTTATAGACGAACTCGGAGCCCTGGCCGTCGCGCACCCCCTTGCTGAACTCGCCCACGTATTTCTTTATGAGCCTGCCGTTCTCGTCATAGGTGTAGAGGGTGCCGTCGCCGTGCTTCAAGCCGTCCTTGAACTTTCCTTCATACTTGCTCGTCATCACGCCCTTATCGTTATAGGTGACGAGGACGCCGTCGCCTTCGGGCTTGCCGTCCTTGAACTGGCCCGTGTACTCCTCCATGATCGCGCCGTCCTTGTTATACTTGACCAGCTTTCCATCGCCGTCGGGCTTGCCGTCCTTGAAAGAGCCGGTATACTTGCTCACGATATTCCCGTTCCTGTCGTAGGTGATGAGGGTCCCTTCCCCGTCGGGCTTGCCGTCTTTCACCCTGCCGGTGTACTTGGTCTTCTCCTTGCCGTCCTTGTCATAGGTGATGATGGTGGCCTCGCCGTTGACCGTGCCGTTCAGGTATCTCCCCGATATCTTGCTGAGAAGCCTGCCGTCCTTATCATAGGTGTACACGTCTGCGGGACCGCTGGGCCTTCCCTCATAAAAAGTGCCGACGATCTTTGAAACGATCTTCCCGTCCTTATCATAGGTAATAAGGGTCCCCTTGCCGTCGGGCTTGCCGTTCTCAAATTCGCCCGTATATTCGCTCCGGAGGACGCCCCGCTCATCGTAGGTTTTCAGGGCGCCGTCGCCATGGGGCTTGTTGTCCCGGAAAGTCCCGGTGTAGGCGCTGGCGACCTTTCCGTTTTCATGATAGGTCACCAGGGTGCCCCTGTCAAAGTTCCCGTTCTTTAACGTTCCCGTGTACTTGCTGATGAGCCTTCCCTTCGAGTCGAATTCCGACACGACGACCTCGCCAACGGGCACGCCGTTTTCAAAGGTGCCTTCTATCGTCTTGATGACATTGCCGTCTTTATCCAGGATATACAGGACCCCCTTGCCATGGGGCTTCCCCTTTCTCGTTTCGCCCACGTACCTGCCGCCGTTCCAGGGAATCCCCTTCTCGGCCTTGACATCTTTTTTTCCTTTCCGGGCGTCCACGTCCTCAGAGGCTTTGCGATCATCTGTTTTACGATCTTCTGTCTTGCGGTCCCCCGTTTTACGGTCCTGATCGGTGCGTATCTGCTTTTTATTGATATCGCATCCGGATAACGCGATGATGACCATGGTCAGGGTCAGCAATGTTATTTTCTTCATGACGGTTCCTCTTCCTAAAACAGAAATTGCGGGAGGTGTGTCACATGTCCATTGAGGCAACGGTTTTTCTCTATATTACAGGCCCTCTATACGCCATGACCGGGCAGTTGCAGAAAACCGCTTGCCGGATGCCCGATTATGCTTATGAGGATGCTCAAGTGAAGTGACACATTGATTTCAATGGTAAGATGTACCGTGGAAAGGCGCCTGTTGTCAAGATTTTTCAATTCCGCCGAGCCTTTTTTTCCGGCCGCCAGGCCTGCCGGGGCCATTTATTATTCCAGTAATAATAACTTAATATTCAAGAAAAATATCCATAATACCGATATTTATTCCAAATAAACGAGTATTTCCGGAAATTATACATAACGGTGTTACTATGAAATTACAAAAACAATGGAAATTCATCACGGCCGGTATCTTTATCATAGTCATGCTTGGCGCGATAAGCCTGTTTTCACGCGATTTTGATTTTTCCCCGATAAACCCCATGAAGGTTTCGAGCTATGACAATGACCGGGTGGCCTTCCAGCATATCGAAAAAAACATCGATATTCTCAGGGATAACTCCTTTGAATCCCTCCTGGTCATCAAGGACCGGAAGATGTTCCTTCTTGTTGACGGATATGAAGACCTCTACGAGGCCAAGATTCGGAGATGGAAATCCGCGATGCGCAACGAGAACAGCGAAAACGATTTTGATATTGTCTGGCCCAACAAGATAAACACCAAGCCGGATTTTATCGAGATCTACGACCGCCGCACCCTGATCATGAAAAATTCCAACGAGGAATTCGTAACCTCCAACTTCGGCACATTTTACAAATCGATACGGGACAAGTTCATAAAGGAGCACGTTGACAAGCTGCACCAGATCCTGAGAAACCGGAAAGAGGCCGACATCTTCATCAATCGAAAGCCCCTTCCCCGTCCCATCTACATAGAAGATATAGGAAAATATAATGACAAATACTATACCTTTGTCAAAGCCCGGGCCTATGACGGCACGATCTACGCCTGCGAAGACTCCGACGGCGACGGCGTAACCGAGACATTTACCGTTACGGCCAAGGACGGGTTCAACTGGGGCTACAAGTCAGGCTCGGACCTCATCTTCATCTACAAGAATACCGACAAGGACATCGAAAGCCTTATCGGCAAGCTCGCCAACGAGGTGGTCTACGGCAACGTCGACGACGAGAAGGAGATGATCCAGACCTTTCCCAAGGAAAAAGACATAGCCGAGCTGATCAAGTGGATCACGCCCAAAGATCCCAATGTCAAATAGCATGGCATAATCGCTTTCATATAAGGATGCAAAAAGCCCCCTCCCGCGAGGGGGCTTTTTATGTTGATGCCCCCGATCCTAAAAGGATGTCCAAAACGACACCATCCTTGACGAAACTCTTGACATTAAACATTCGATTTTTTACTTTTGCTGAAAATCACAGCCATATCATGGAGACACCAACATGAGATCAATGCTTTCGTCGATATATCTCGTATTAATCATAATGCTGATGCTGCCTGCGGCCTGCTCGAAATCGGGAAGCTCTTCGCAGGAGGTGGAGGTCCCGAAGCTGGGAAAGGGGTGCCTCTCGGGTCAGTGCGTCAAGGGGCAATTTGAAACCGTATACCAGCGCTTCGCGCTGATCACCGGCAACGTGGTCAATCTCCGAAACCGCCCGGTGGTAACATCCAAAGTTATCTGCCAGCTCCCGGTGAGCAGGAAGGTCACGGTTCTCCATATCAAGCCTGGCGAGGAAACCATCGGCGGGATGAAGGGAAAATGGGCCTTCGTGCAGGATACCACGAACATAGTCGTCCAGGGATGGGTATTCGATCACTTCCTGGCCTTTCCGGCGAACTTCACCGGGCCGGAGCGGTGGAAATTCCGGGAGATACGCACGGTCCTGGGAGGACGGCTCATCGTGTACAAATGCTCCCCCGACGGGAAATTCAACGTAACGCAGAACGAGATGATGTTCAAGAAAGACGGAAAGAACCTCGCGGAGAAAGCCTCGGGGGAGATACTGCAGTACAAGAACATCATCTGGATGAAGAACAGCAAGCCCGATGATTATCCCGTATTCTTTTTATTGATGGACGACGGCAAGCTCTCTTTTCCGGATCAGTACAAGGACAAGAGGGGAACCATTCTGGCCAGATAAAGGAGGACCCCGCTCCTCTATCCGATGCAGCCATATCCTTAATCGGCGTCCGCCTCTTCGGGGCCGCGCCGGTTAATATCATACCCGCCGGTATCTGCCGTTACCGGCAGGATAATGAGCTTCGGCAGAGAAAGCCCGGCCGCGTCGCGGTAACGCCCGAGGCCGATGGTCATGGCCTCGTGGCCCGCCGCCGGCTCTACGCGGTAGGTGCCGAGAAGACGGTCCCACCAGGACAGGACAAATCCGAAATTGCTGTTGGTCTCGGCTACGGCAGCTGAATGATGTACCCGGTGCATGTCCGGCGTCACGGCGATATGGCGAAGAACGGCGTCGATCCCTGCGGGAATGCGCACGTTGCCATGGTCGAACATGACCATGCCGCCCAGGACGATCTCGTAGACGGCCACGGCCGCGGGATCGGGACCGATCACCGACACGACCGACAGCCTGACCAGGAGCGAGAGAACGATTTCCACCGGGTGGTACCGGAGGCCCGTGGTGACGTCCGTGTCCAGGTCGGCGTGATGGACCAGGTGAAGCCGCCAGAGGGGCGGCAGCACGTGATACACGACATGCAGGAGATAGGTGGCCAGGTCAAGAAGCGCGATGGCGATGATGAACTCGATCCAGGCAGGGGCCTCAAACCGGTTGAGGAGGCCCCATCCCTTCGCCCCGGCCAGGGCCGCCAGGGCCACCGGAACGACCGGGAAAATAATCCGTACCAGGACGACGTTGATAAATGCGATTACCAGGTTAGAGAACCAGCGGTTCGCCTTGGCGGCGGCGAGCGTCCTCCGGGGAGCGGCGATCTCCCAGACCGCCATGACCGCGAATATAATGATCCAAACCGTCATGCGGACGGCGGCTTCGCTGAATTGAAATAACGACAACAACTGTTCCGACATAGGGAGCCCCTTTCATTCTGTTCATTTATAGTGATTACAGCACCGCGATCATGTCCACCAGGCCGTGGAGGACCTCATGGTATTCGGCGGACACGGAAAGGTCGGCTAGGCGCCACCGTGACTGTTCCACGAATTCCCAAAGACGCTCCCTGGCGGAGTCCAGGGAACCGCTCCGCTCGATCATTTTTCTTATAATGGCTACATCGCGTTTCTGCTTGCGCTTCTTCGTGAAAAGGGAGATGAACAGGTCATGGTCCTTCCCGCGAAGGCTCTCGGCTGCATTGCTTATCAGGATCGTGATCTTGCCCTCGACGATGTCAGTATCGGCAGGCTTGCCGGTATCATTCTCCTTCCCGAATACGCCGAGGATGTCGTCCCTGATCTGGAAGGCCTGCCCCAGGGGAAGCGCGAAGGCCCTGATGCGCTCTTTTTCCCTGGGAGAATCCCTGCCGGTCAGGGCGTACCCCATGAGCATCGGGTAGTAGACGGTGTAATAGGCGGTTTTCATCATCGCTATCTGCGTCGCCGTTTCCCTGTTTGAGGTGTATGTCCGCGCGGCCGAGTGGAGGATGTCCAGGGTCTGCCCCCACGCGGTGACCTCCAGAGTCGCGGACAGGTTCTTCATGAAACGGTCCTTCAGGCGGGGCGATATGCCGGTGGAGCCGACAATTTCGAGAGCGTTGGCGAACAGGACGTCCCCCAGGATCAGGGCGATGTGGCTCCCGATCGCCTCGTCGTGGGAGCGCTTCCCGTAGCTGTCATCGCAGACAAGGTGCAGGCTCTTTCCGCCCCGGCGCAGGGCCGACCGGTCGATGATATCGTCCTGTATGAGGAGGAACGAGTGCATCATTTCCAGCACCGAGGCCATGCGCACGAGGTCGTCCCGGTTCCACACGCTTCCGTAGCCGAAACAGGAAGCGAGAAGGACCAGGGGCCTCACCCGTTTCCCGTCCCTCATGCAGTACTCGGACAGGAGCCCGTACATCTCCCGGATATCCGGCATCTCGGCTCCGCTGATCTTGAGCTTGAAATACTCTTTCATTGAAGCGTCGATCAGCGGGACATACTGCTTGCCGAAATCACGAAAACTGTTCGATGACGGGGAGGTCTTTTTCATAGGCCGCCATTGTCTTCTCCGATGGAAGGCTTTGTCAAGAGGATTTTGGGGAGGGATATTTCGAAGGCGAGGTTGCGCAACCTCGCCTTCGAAATATCGATTAAAACGCAGGCGAGTGGAGCACGGCCTGGCCCTTCCGCGGATGGATGGTGAAGCGATAAAACCTTCCTTTTTCCCTGACCGGGTTGTACCACCGCGCCTCGTACAGGGCCATCCCCGGTGACGCCTTCGGCTTCACGCACAGGATGGCTATATCGCAGCCCCGATCATCGGCCGCCTCTCCGCCCGTGGCATGGGGGCGCCAGGTAGCGCCGTCATCGCTCACCTCCACCGCAACCAGGGGCTCGTGGAGGCGTATCAGTCCCGGCTGCACGTCCCGCCACCGGAAGGTCCAGAAGGATTCGCCGCCCTTCTTCGCGAGATCGATCAATTCGGGGTTTTTCTCTATGATCCTCAGTCCTGCCGCCTCGCCGGCGGCAGGATAATAGCTCTTCCCTTCCTTGACGACAAAGGTCCACGCCGAAGGAAGATCCCCGCCGCTTCCCATGGGCAGGTCGGCCACGAGACGGCTCAGCCTCGCCGCCAGGTAACCGGCCGTTCCGGGACCGTAGAGGGTGCTGCCTCCCTCGTAATACTGGAGGGAATACTCATCGGCGGTGGCGCAGTAGCCCCAGTAGCCGTTGGAGACATCCATGACCGTGTACCGATAACTATCGGGCAGCCCCGCCTTCAGGGCCGCGTCGCGGCACCGTCCGGCAACGAGCCTGCCGGCCTCGACGGTGACCTCAAAGGGTAGCGGGAGGAGCACCATGTCGTGGACCTGCAGGGCCTGGATAAAGAGATGGCGGGGATACTCCGACACCGGAAAGAGCCTGTGCTGGAGGGAGCCGCCCATGATCCTCTTCGCGCCCTGGCAGTCCTTGCCCGGGTTGCGCCGGGGCCACCCGGGGGCGAAGCCGGGGAGCCAGTTGAGGAATTTCACGGGCCGGTCGGTGGCCCCGCCGAAGGTCGCTTCGCCGGCGGCCGGCTTTTCGCAGAGACATTCGCTTTCACAGCATCGGTCGGCATATACATCGACCTCGCCGGAGCGGTATCGTATCACGGCGTCGCCGGCGCTCTTATTTTCAAGGGAGAAAAAGAGCTCCAGCGCCTTGTTCCCGATCATGGCGCCGATGCGGCGCATCGCCTCGTAGCCGAGCTTTTCCTTATCGCCGTAATCAGGCGTCGTGTCGCCGTGGGTGAAGTTGGCCATGGCGTGCACCGGATCCGCGGCGGAAGGATAGCGCTGCCTGATGCCGTTTTCGACGAACCGCTCCGCATAGGACGTGATGTCGCCGCTGTAGACCATGCCGGTGTCCTCATTGCCGAGGTTGGGATGGAGTGAAAATGTCGAAAATGCGCCAATCGGCACATAGGCTCCGTCGGCCGTCCGGCAGTCGACGCGGATCATCCGGAGCTCCGGGTTCACCGCTTCGCGCGGGCCCGGCTTCCTCCCCTCAAGGGTTTTATTCCTGTGATGGGCCGGAAGGCTGCGGTTGCGGTTGACGCCGGGAATCTCTATCATACCGGTGGCGATCTTCGCGGGACGGCGGCCCTCGCAAGCCCGGATCACGGCGCCGGCGATCTGCTCCGCCATGAAATTGAAAAGCTTCTCCTCGAAGCCTTCCGCCGGCGAAGCCATCCTGTCATAAATGATGTCGCCGAAATAGTTGCCCTGGGCCGAATGGGTGTGGGTGCCGGCTATCACGAGGCCGCCCGCCTCGACATCGGTTTTGGGTGCGATGAGCTCCGCGACCTTATGATGGAGCATCCTGGACCCCGACAGGATGTCGGCCTGGACCAGAGCCACGGGCCGTCCCGTTTTCGGCTTGAGATAGATGACCCTGGCGTAGAGACGGGTCCTCACGCCCTTGCTGAATCCTCCCTGCAGAGAATGGCCCGCCAGGGGAAGGCCCGGCGGGGGCGTGATATCGGCCCGGGACGCCCCGGCCAGGAGAGTCGGAACGTCCCACGCCGCCAGCGGCGCCGGCTTGCCGATGGAGATCGTCACCGGCTTCAGCGACGCGCATCCGGCGGCGACAAGCGTAAACAGTATTATTACAGGCATCGTCAGTGTCTTCATTGCATTTCCTCGCGGAGTCCAACACTATCCGCCCGCGCGCAATAATCAACAAAAAAATGACATGTCAGTTTCAATATGACATGTTGACCCTTGATCTTGCTCCGAGTGCATCCCATGCCATTTTCTCCGTTTGCGCCCTCTCATCCCCCTACCCCTTCTCCATTGTTTGACCTCACCCCCCTTCACCGCTTTTAGACCTCACCCCGCTCCGCGCGCCGAAGGCGGGGCGAGGTCCGACATTGGACTCGTCAATGTTACCAGGCCGTAATATAATAATCAGCCCAGGTTAAAAAATTGATTGCTAAAATCCATGCATGGATATGCTGGCATCAAGACCATGTGCGGAGAGCGGTAATCATGCTGGCCAAGCGCATCATCCCCTGCCTTGACGTCGACAAGGGGCGCGTCGTCAAGGGGGTAAACTTCGTCAATCTCGTCGACGCCGGCGACCCGGTCGAAAACGGGAAATACTACGACAACGAGGGGGCCGACGAGCTCGTATTCCTCGATATCACCGCTTCGTCCGACCGTCGCGATATTATCCTGGACATGGTAAAGCAGGTGGCGGAACAGGTGCATATTCCCTTCACCGTGGGGGGCGGCATTCGCACCATCGACGACGTGCGCCTCATACTGGAAAATGGAGCGGACAAGATATCCATAAACACCGCGGCGGTCAAAAATCCGTCCCTCATCACCGAATCGGCGAAGCGCTTCGGGTCCCAGTGCATCCTCGTGGCCATCGATGCCAAGCGGAACGACCGCGACGGCTGGACGGTGTACCTGAACGGCGGCCGCACGCCCACCGACATCGACGCAGTGGAATGGGCCGCCCGCGTCCGGGACCTGGGCGCAGGCGAGATACTCCTCACCAGCATGGACCGCGACGGCACCAAGATCGGCTACGACATCGAGCTGACGCGCACCATAGCCGAAACCGTAAGCATACCGGTCATAGCCTCGGGCGGCGTCGGCACCATCGAGCACATGTACGAGGGGCTCACCATGGGAAGGGCCGACGCGGTGCTCGCCGCGTCCATCTTTCATTTCCGGGAGATTTCGATCGCGGAGGTCAAACGGGAGCTCCGGGCGCGAGGCGTGCCGGTGCGCTATCCCTTCTAGGCAGGGTTGTTCTCACCTGGTAAAAACATAGATTATCAGGGCCACGAGAACCACGAGGACCACGGCCAGGCCCGCGAGGATGCCGATGGTCGCCCGGGACATGCCCTGTGGCTCCGCCTTGGCATTCTGGGACGCATTATCGATGGCGACCTTGATCCCTTCCTCCATTTCCTCTATCTTTACATATATTCCCTTGGCCACGACGGTGTAGATCGTGTATCCGCCGTCGACGCGGTGCTTGACATGAACGATCCGTCCCATTATGGGTCTCACCCCGTCTTCGTCGATGGCGTCAAAGGCCTTGAGAACGTGGATGGCCTTTTCATGGCGGTCCGTGATATTGATCTTCAGCCGGTCGCCGACGACGAGGAGGCCGATCTCCCTCCCACCCAGGGGAGACAGGATAAGGCTTCCCCGGAGGAGCATCCTGACGTCCTTGCCTTTCAGGACCTCCTTTTCATCCTCGTCGGTATCCACCTGGATATCTGGCTCCCCTCCCCCCTTGTCCTTGCCACGGGGCTGCTCCGCCATCTTGCTGCAGGTAATGGAATTGAGCTCCATCTCGACAGAGGATATCTCCTCCACGTCCACGACCATGTTCACGTTCTGAAGGCCCATGCGGCTCTGGACGACCTGCTGGAACAGCCGGTTGATATCCATATCTTTTTTTTCACTCACGAGCTTTCTCAATTCAGAGGCAAACTGGTAGGTGAAGGACCCGGAAAAGGTGTTCTTGAACTGCCGCGCCAGAACGTCGTCATGCTCATTATTTTTCATGAACTCGGTGATGTCCCGTTCGTAGGTCATCCATTCATCGAAGGTCTTGATGTCTTTCAGCTCGAAGGAATTGGATATGACCACGAAAAGGGAGTTCAGTGAAAGATAACTTATATTGGCGAATGCGATAAAGGCGCCGTAGGACGTCGTGGAGGCAAACCTTCCCTTAATGGCATAGAAGTCCTTCAAGGCGCCGGCGACGATCTGCTTGGCCCGCTCTTCATCGCCATTGGCGTAGAAGGTCGCTATCTCAAGCTTTCTGGTGTAATCCGACAGGGAACCGGCGGCGGTATCAAGATTTTCCGGCATTATATCTCCAGCATACAATGGTTGATTATCATCAATGGGCGGGTTCCCTATCGGGAAAGCCCATGCCGCTCTTCATGAGTCCAGACATGTTCTATTTTTACAAGAATTTTTTATTCCGGATTGGCCAATCTGTATTTCTGCAGTACGGCCTTGACCCGTTGAAGAACGACTCTCCTGTCAATCGGCTTAAGGATAAAATCATAGACGCCGAGCTTTATAAGGTCGGCCATGACCCCCTTTGTCGTTTCTTCGCTGATAAAGACAACCGGGGGGCGGCCCGGTTTCTTGCTCAATTCATGCATGAAGGCATAGCCGTCCATGACGGGCATATCAAGCGTCGTGGTTATGAGGTCCAGTCTCCCATCGATCTTGCCCATCTTGTCAATGGCTTCCTGGCCGTTTGAAGCGGTGGCGACAACCATATACCGCTCCGATTCAAAAATCTGGACTATCTGCTTCCTAACAAATTCCTTGCTTTCAACAACCATGATCTTATACGGCCTGCCGCCCGGTTTGATGCCGTCGGCCGTCTTGGTATTCAAGCTCGGGAATTCACCTTTGCCCTTCATTCACTCCTCCCTTTAGAATCCTGGCAACAATGAAATAAGCCTTACTGCGTTTTAGGCCATTACCATCAGTAACACACCAATTCTGTTACAGGACAATAATTTTTGCAACTACTAATAAAACGAACCGGCATTGTCAAGATGAAAAAACCGTTCCTGCGGGGGATCACGACCCTGCAGTCAGCAGTTTTTCAGCAATCTGCCGGTTAAAAAACCAACAAAATACTTGATTATTTTCAGGAATAGTGCGATATAATACTTGAGCAAGTATTAGCATCATTAATATTGTCGTATGACCGGGGGGAGACCGCGGAGGGCGGGTATGAATCACTGCTTCCGGACACGACATATTGCATGAACGGTAAAACCGATGGGACGAGTTCTCACTGCCCGGAAGGAAGTTTTTCCAGAGAATCTTTACAAAGGAATCCACCCGGGCGGATCAGTAATGAATGGAAAACAAGAGTATAGCAAACGATATCAATTATGAGCCAGGTACGAATCAGCGAGGAAGAATCGGGTTTATCCAGCGGTGAAGATAAACACTATACCATTCACCCAACCGATTACAAGACCGCAATCGCCAGCGAAGCTGACTTCTATATTCAGTTTCATACCCTCAATGCCGAAACCGAAGGGGCGATTATAAAAAGCATCCACCGGTACCTGGAAAACTATGATCTCTCCTATATAAAAAACCAGATCATCAACATCATCAAGGAGCTGGTCAACAACGCCATCAAGGCGAACCTGAAAAGGATATTTTTCAAGCTCAAGGGCCTGGATATCGACAAGACCGAGGATTACCGGGCGGGCATGGAAAGCTTCAAGGAAGAAGCCTACGAGGGCACCGAGGATTATCTAGGCAAACTGGAGACGTCGAACCTGGTGGTCCGGATATCCTTTAAAAGCACCGAGGAGTATCTTTACATAAACGTCATCAACAATGTCCCGATCCTGGATACCGAGATATCCAAGATCAACGCGCGGATAAAAAAGGCCTACAAGTACAAGGACATCGCGGAGGCCTTCGAGGAGGTCCTCGACGAATCCGAAGGGGCCGGCCTCGGCCTCATCATGGCCCTCATGATCTTCAAGAACATCGGCATGCCGCCGGAGGCCTTCAGGATCTACCGCAAGGGCGAACTCACCATCGCGGCCATAGCCATACCGCAGAATATGGACAGGATCCGCTCGCGGGTCCAGATAGCGGAGGAGATACTCAAGGAGATCAAGGAGATCCCGGCGTTCCCCGATAACATCCTGCACATACAGAAGCTCTGCGCGAACCCGGACGCGACGATAAAGGAGATAGCCTCCGCCATTTCGATGGACCCGGGCCTCACGACGTCCATCCTCAAGCTCGCCAACTCGGCGGGATATTTTACCGTGAAAAAAACCGAGACCATCGAGGACGCCGTCAAGATCATCGGCGTCAAGGGGATCAACACCCTCCTCCTCGCCACCGGCGTGTACAAGGTCCTCGACGCGCGCTACAAGCGCTCCGAATCGGTCTGGAAGGATTCGTACAAGCGCGCCGCCTACGCCCAGAAGATACTGATCCAGATGAACAGGACACGGGCGACCGAGCTGACCTACCTTTCCGCGCTCCTGTCCGATATCGGCTATATCGTGATGTTTTCCCTGAAATCGTCCATATTGAAGAAGCTGCAGAACATCGCCGGCTTCAAGGGAATGGATGATTCCAACCTCCTGGAGGAGATCAGCCTGGGCCTTTCCCACAGCACCCTGGGGGGGATGATCTTCAGCAAGTGGAATTTCAATGAAACACTGGTAAAGACGATAGAGTACCATCACCGGCCGCACCTGGCCCCGGAAAACCTGAAACAGACCATATACACCGTCTACCTGGCGGATTGCCTCGTGGAAATGGACAAAAACCGAACCCGCTATGAATTCATCGATGAAGATGTGCTGAAATATTTCAACCTGACGGAACGCAAATCCTTTGAAATCCTCCATAAAACGCTCCGGGAGTCCTATGAGAACCAGGAACAGTAGAAGGAGAGGTTACGCAACCTCGCCCACTGTAAAGCGACCCCGCCCCCGGTAATGCAACCCCGCACTCTGTCATATAAGCCCGCATTCATGGGAAGCCCAAATTAATTACTTGACTAAAATCATTTTTCAAACAAATTTACTGTAGTGCCGTGCGCCGGCCATCACCGTCGCGGGATTGGAAACCCCGCCATACCGAGGAGTTTACGATGTATTTTCAGGATCTGATCGCCAAGCTGAACGAATACTGGGCGGAAAAGGGATGCCTCATCATCCAGGGATACGACCTTGAGGTCGGGGCCGGGACCTTCAATCCCGCCACGTTCCTGCGCGTCCTGGGCCCGGAACCGTGGAAGGTCGCCTACGTGGAGCCCTCGCGGCGCCCCACCGACGGACGGTACGGCGACAACCCGAACCGGCTGCAGCACTACTACCAGTACCAGGTCATCCTGAAGCCGTCCCCGGTCGATGTCCAGGATCAGTATCTCGATTCCCTGAGGCACCTGGGGGTGAAGCTGGAGGAGCACGATGTCCGCTTCGTCGAGGACGACTGGGAATCGCCGACCCTGGGCGCCGCCGGCCTCGGGTGGGAGGTCTGGCTTGACGGCATGGAGATCACGCAGTTCACCTACTTCCAGATGTGCGGCAGCATCGAGCTCTCCCCGGTATCGGTGGAGCTGACCTACGGCCTCGAGCGGATCTGCATGTACCTGCAGGGCGTCGACCATTTCACCGACATCATGTGGAACGAAACCGTGAAGTACGGCGACGTCCACCGCCAGAGCGAGTTCGAGTTCTCCCACTACAACTTCAACATGGCCGGCACCGAGCTTCATTTCAAGCTCTTCGACCTGTACGAGAAGGAATGCCTCGCCATACTGGATAACCCGAAACAGAAAGTGGTGCTGCCGGCATACGACTATGTCCTGAAATGCTCCCATGTCTTCAACATGCTAGACGCCCGGGGCGCCATATCGGTGACCGAGCGCGTCGGATATATCACGCGGGTGCGCAACATCGCGCGTCGCTGCGCCGAACAGTACGTGGCGATACGCGAGGATATGGGCTTCCCGCTTCTTAAAAAACAGGAAGCCAGGGCCCGTTAATGCAAGATGAGTTAGGCTATCTCGACGCGTTCCTTGCGAAATATGACAAGTTCGTCATATCGACGCATGAAAGCCCGGACTGGGACGGCCTCGGCGGCGAAATCGCCATGTTCGAACTCCTGAAGCACCTGGGGAAAAAGCCGCTTATCATCAATTCCGACCCGACGCCCGACAGCTTCCAGTTTCTAGACGTCGAGCATGACATTAACGTCATGGACGGCGGCTTCACCCTTCCCGCCGACATCAACGAATACGCCCAGCTCGTCCTGGATACGAACGATTACGACAACATCGGTTCCGCCTATCATGTCCTCAAGGACAAGGTGCGGGCCTATTTCATCGTGGACCACCACGAGGGAGACGCCGAACGGGCCGGGTCGAACATCATCAAGGCCGAGGCATCGTCGGTGTGCGAAATCGTCTATAATATCATCCGGCATTACGACAAGCCGATCTCCCTCAGGGCGGCCCAGGCACTCTTCGCGGGGATCGTTTTCGATACCGGGTCTTTCGTGTACCCGAAAACGTCGCCTGAAACGTTCCGCATCGCGGCTCACCTGGAGGAGATCGGGGTCGTCCCCTTCTTCATCCATGAGCAGATATACGAGCAGAACGCCCTTTCGAGCTTCGAGCTCAGGAGCCATATTCTCGCCACCATGGAAGTGCTCAACGACGGGAAAATGATCGGGATGAAGCTGACGCCGGAGATGATGAAGCAAACGGGAGCCACCTTCACCGAGGGAGAGCCGGCCATCAACCTGCCCCTCACCGTCAAGGGAGTGGTGGCGAGCCTCCTCGTCAAGCAGGACCTCGACGGCCCCGTCAAGGTGAGCATGCGCACTAAGGGCGAGCTGGACGTGGCGAAGATAGCCATGGAAAACGGCGGCGGCGGGCACCGGAACGCGGCGGGCTTCAAATCCAAGCTGTCCCTTGATGAGACCTACGCGATGGCAATCGAAAAAATGAGCGTTCTTTTCAAATAAACGGCGGAGCCGGATCAGCCGTTCTTTGCCTTGAGCTTGGCCGCGATGAGATCGCTGTGGGGCACATGGAGAAGATTGGCGATCTTATGGACAAGATAATCCTCGTTCTGGTCGAGGCGCCCGTCGGCGTAGGCGATCTCCCATGCCATCTCGATAAGCCTCTGCTTCTCCGCCTTGTCGAAATGCTCATTGATCAGGTTGGTATAGGCCCAGAGGTCTGTCGCCTCTTCCTGCTCCCGCCCGGCTATGGCAAGGATCGAATCGACATCGTCCGGGGCGACGCCAAGGCCGCCGGAGAGGACCTTCCTTACCTGGTCCAGCTCGGAAGCCGCTAAGTCCTCATCGGCCCTGGCCATCTCCAGAAGGATGACGCAGGCCGCGATGGTGATGCGCCTGTTACGATCAGCGGCGGTTTCTCGTAAAACGCCGTTTTTAGATGCCAGCAGGGAGACGATTTTACCCAACATGGCGGACCCCTCAGTACAGCTTCACGGTATAATCTTTGGGAAGGATCCTGTCCTCCCGGTAGGTATTGAGGTAAAAGCCGAGGATCTTCTTCGCCTTTTCATACTGTTTTGCGTCCATTTTCATGCTGAGATCCATGGCGGGCCGCTCTTTCTTGCCTGTCTTTTTCCCGTCCCCGCCTTTACCCTTCCCTCCCGGAGTATTCGCGTTGCTCGTGTAATAGGGACGATCTGCGAATATTGACATCCCCATGAAGGGATTGGCCAGGTCCAGGTTCATCATGTCCAGGATGGTGGGAGTGAGGTCTATGCTGGCGCACTGGGTATCGTTCCGCTTCCCCTTCCACGCGCCTCCGGGAAAATAGAAGAAGCAGGGGATCCTGTCGAAGAAGGGCCGGTAATATTCTTCGAATTTCTTGACGAAGCTGATGTATTCATTGCTGTTTCCCATGGCATGGTCGGCCGTGATGACCACCACGGTGTTGCCGCTGAATTTCGACTTTTTAAAATAATCCCAGAACTTGCCGAAGGCCAGATCCGTTGAATAGAGACCGTTCAGCATCGGGTTGCCGCCGGAATCGGGGTGCTTGTGGGAGCCCTTATAGGGCGGGTGCGAATTGATGGTGGATATGGTCAGGAGGAACGGCTTCTTCGCCTGGTACTTTTCCAGCCATTCAACGGTGTAATCGAAGACCTTTTCATCATCGACCCCGAATCCCCCCTCGAGCCTGCTGATATTGTCGAGGGCGAGGCTCTCGCTCCCGTAAAATTGATCATATCCCTGCCGCTCTATGAAGAGGTTCTTCATGCCGATGAAGCGCTCGCTCCCGGCCTGGATATGGATGGTGGTGTAATCAAGCTTTTTCAGTATATTCGACAGGAAGAGGAAGCGGCACGGGACCGGGATACGGGTGCCGCCGACGCTCTCGTCGAGGAGGTAGATGGCCGATCCCAGGGCGGCGATGAGGCCCTTGATGGTGGGATAGCTCGTGTTGTACATGTCCGTGAAGGAAAAGCATTCCTGCTCCACCCTCTTCATGTTCGGGGTGAGACCCTTAACGCCATGGATCTCGTCCTGAAGGAAAAAGTAGGAGCACGATTCGATGAACACGATAATCACATTGGTGCCGACGCGGATCGTCGGCCTGTCATAGGTCCTGTGCGAGGGATCGAGGTAGATGCTTTTTTTCATGAATGGATATTTCTTGTCCATCGAGTAGAGGATCATGCCCTGGTTTTTGAATTCCGTGACGATCTCGGGGTCAAGGATGACCTCCTTGGAGCTGAGCATATGGGACAGGAAATAATAACTGAAGAGGGATTGGAAAAAAACGCGCTCCGGCAGCTGGTTGTATATCTGTGGATCGGTGGTTTTTACCCTGGAGTAGCTCTTCTTTATGTTCTCCACCGTGGCCATGGTTTTTTCGCGGTCCATCAGCGTTTTTTTCTTGAGATCGATGTTGACGGATTCATCACCCTTCTGTTCGGCGGATTCCATGGTCTTTGCGCGGATGATCCCGCCCAGGTAAGCCAGCGAATGCACGAGACCGCCGGCGACAAGGCAGACGACGCAGTTGACGCATATGATGACGGCTAAAAGCTTCAGTTTCATTGCTCAGTTCTCCGCAGTGCCGATCAGGTACATTTTTTTCAGAATATGATAAACCACGGCCAGGAATAATATAAGGGCCGCGTAAAGCGCAAAAGACTCCTTGGCGATGAGAAAGACCATGCCGTCGGTATAAAACAAATGGGCCCAGAAGTTGCTGTCGATATGGTTCCCCATGAAGTAGAGGGCTCCCCAGTCCACTATTCGCACAATTTCGGAAAACAGGAACACAGCCATGAAGATTCCGATAAAAATCTTTTTAATGATGGCCCTCCGGAACACTATCATCACCATGGCTGCGACGCCGGCGAAGATAAAGCTTTCCAGGAGATAGTAATTGGAGCGCTTCAGGAACCCATCCGTCACATCCAGCACAGAGTAAAAGGAGCCGAATACGATAATCGTAAAGTGCCAGATGATAAAGTAGACCGCCAGTACCAGCGTGAGAGCGGCACTGTACAGTATCATTCTCCTGTTTTCCGTGAACACCCGTTTGATTTCATCTAATGCTTTCATTATTCATCCCGTGAACGATATCTGGCTTTATAATACTAATTACGCGATAGACTTTTTGCGTAACTTAATGATCCATGATAGTTGCCCCGCCCCCGAAAGCGGCGCGGGCAAGCATGATCAATCACACAGAGTATTGCAATGCATCTGGTAATTTCCTGAAAAACTCCCTCCTTGGAGTTTTCCAGGGTCGGTTTTACGAAGTGAATTCGTAAAACCTCACATTTTTCTCGGCTAATGCCTCGAAAAATGGAGATACATCCATGTATCGTTTAGCAGTTTGCTGTTTTTCAGCAAACTGCTAATATATAAAAGGATTTTCAATAACGGGCATACTTAACCAAACGGTTAAATTTCTGCAAGTAAAATTTTAATGGACCTCGCCGTAGGGCAGGTCATAATGGAGGTTTTCTATAGATGGTAGTCGCCGGCCGCTTCGGGCTGATAGACAATATCATCGATGATATAATACTGTTCCCCCGCGGGGCTGGTCTTTATGACCGTGCCGACAGGACTGCCAAGGATCTGCGCTCCAAGGCCGGAGAGGACATTGATTTTATTCTTTTCCGTGCTGTCCTTGGGAAATACCAGCGAGTAAATATCTTTTTTGCCATTGCCGAGGTTTTTGAGGCTGAATTTCGAGTTCATGGTTACGATGTTCGATCTTATTTCATCAGGCTCCACAAGGCGGGAATGCTCCAGATCACGCTTCAGGGTATTGACGGTACCAGCCTCGATGCCTGATACTGCTTCCCTGCTCGTAATGATGCTCCAGAGCCGTTCATAATCTTGACGTGTAAAAATTTTTCCCTTGCGCATAGAGCCTCCAAAAATCCCCACGGAAGTAGTACGAGGGAGCCTCCCAAATGAAAAAGGTCGTTCCCTTGCAGGCATATTCCGCTGAAAACGGAGTCATCACTGCTTTCACAATGAGAACCCTGTTTTACAAGCTTGCCTTGATGGTTTATTCTAAAGACCGGAAATGTATCCCGAATTAATTCAGGACAATGAATAATTATACCATTTTATTCGAATGTCAACTGGAATTTTGTATACAATTATTAATTTTTTATAAATTGTACCTGTTTTTTGATAACAGGATAATTTAACACGACATAATGTAGGATAAATCAGGCAAATCGGTGATCGGGTAAATCAAAATGCGAGAGGTAACGATAAAATCAGGGAGGCACCTTTCGGACCTCCCTGGTTCCATCACGCTATTTGATAACTGCGAAATCAGCCTGAGCTGCACCGCATAACGGACATGTATTTGGAGCATTGCCCGCGACGGTATTGCCGCATACCGGGCACACGGCATAGGTGTCGGAAAGACCTTTGAAATCATTCTTTGCCAGGGCCTCGATGGCCGCCTTGTAAAAAGCCTGGTGCATTTTTTCAACCTGCATGGCCCAATCGAAGGTAGTAACCGCGTCATCCTTTCCTTCTTCCTTGGCCTTTTTGATGTAGTCGGGATACATGGTGTCGATTTCGTGGGTTTCTCCCTTCAGCGCGTCATCGAGGTTCTCCTTCGTCGACATCACGGTGAATTGCGGTTTAATGGGATCCATCTTCACTCCCATCTTTTCCAGCACCCCGGTATGTTTTTTCGCATGGGCGGCCTCGGCCGTGGAAGCGGCCTCAAAAAGCTTCGCTATCTTGTCAAACTTCTCTTCCTTGGCCTTTTTCGCGTAGGCGGCATATTTGGCGCTCGCCGTGGTCTCGCCGGTGATGGCGCTTTTTAAATTCTCAACAGTGGCTTCCTTCTTTTTACAACCGGTGAAGACGGTGATGGCCACGCCGAAACAGATAACGCTTATTAACAGATTTTTCATCAATAAATCCTCCTTAATTATAATATGCTGGCATATTCCCCATGTATACACGGGGAATATGCATGTACATCATTATCAAATATAAATAATTGCAAGCAATTTTCAGCCGTACCCTGGATTCATTTTATTCATATTTTCTTGACAAGGAACCGGTCATTTCATATGGTTTCACGTCATCGAATAAATATAGACAGGATAATGATTTGGAATTAGTGCTGAAATTCATAGATATCGTCCTCCATGTCGACCGTTACCTGGACATGATCATCCAGACCTTCGGCGTATGGTCCTACATAATACTCTTCGTGATCGTCTTCTGCGAAACAGGCCTCGTTATCACGCCGTTCCTTCCCGGCGATTCGCTCCTCTTCGCTGCCGGGGCCCTGGCCGGCATCGGGTCATTTGACGTAACTATCCTTATGGTCGTGTTTCCCGCGGCCGCCATCATCGGCGACAATGTCAACTACTGGATCGGGCGCTCCATCGGTCCCAGAATTTTCAGCAGGGAAAACGTGCGCTTCCTCAACAAGAAGCACCTTGACCGTACCCATGAATTCTACGAAAAGCACGGCGGGCTTGCCGTTATCTTCGGACGATTCGCGCCGATCATCAGGACCTTCATGCCCTTCGTGGCGGGGATCGGTAAAATGAACTACGCCAAGTTCCTTGCCTTTGATATTTTCAGCGGCATTCTCTGGCCTGCGATCTTCGTTCTTTCCGGATACTTTTTCGGGAACCTGCCGTTTGTAAAAAAATACTTTTCGCTGGTCGTCATTGTCATTATCGTAATATCCGTGATACCGATCGTCTACCAGGTGGTACGAATGCGCTTCGAGAAAAAAGAGGAACCGGCGGTATCGGAATAATTATATTGACATCCCTTGTCAAATAATTACATTATTATTACAATTATCACACCATAAGGATATGCAACAATGACACAGGCGCTGTTATGGATCGGTTTCATAGCGTTCATCATCGGCATGCTGGTCCTCGACCTGAAGGTACTGCAGAAAAAGGACCGTGACATCCGGGTCAGGGAAGCCCTTCTATGGACCCTCTTCTGGATCGTCCTGTCCCTCCTGTTCAACGTCGGCGTGTATTTCTACATGGGAAAGGATTACGCTCTGGAGTTCCTCACCGGCTATCTCATCGAAAAGGCCCTGAGCGTCGACAATATCTTCGTCTTTATCCTGATATTCACCTACTTCGACATCCCGCCGCGGTTCCAGCACAAGATCCTCTTCTGGGGGATCCTGGGCGCCATTATCATGCGGGCAACCTTCATCCTGGCCGGCGTGGCCATCATCCAGCGCCTCCACTGGGCCATCTATGTCCTGGGGGCCTTCCTGGTCTACATCGGCATCAAGATGGCCTTTGAAAAAGAGAAGGAGATACATCCCGAGAAGAATCCCGCCCTCCGGGCCTTCAACAAGATATATCCGGTCGACTACGACTACAAGGGCGGGAATTTTTTCATCAAGAAGGCCGGGAAAAGGCTGGCCACGCCCATCTTCGTGACCCTCATCGTGATCGAAACAACGGACATCGTCTTCGCCATCGACTCCATCCCGGCGATACTCTCGATTACGCTGCATCCCTTTATCGTGTTCACGTCCAACATCTTCGCCATCCTGGGGCTCCGCGCCCTCTACTTCGCCGTTTCGGGAATCATGAAGCTCTTCCGGTTCCTCAACTATGGGCTCTCCCTTATCCTGGTCTTCGTGGGGGTGAAGATGCTCATCTCCGAATTCTACAAGATCCCGGTGTCCATCGCCCTGTCGGTGGTGGGCGGTCTCCTCGTCGTTTCAATCCTTCTTTCCGTCCTGATTCCCGATAAAAATAAAAAACAGCACTAAACGTGTTGTGAAACCGCGTCAATTTGTGGTTGATTTTATTTGTTTACCCGCCAGTATTGAGAATGTTAATACGCTATCATCATTCCCGGAGGCATGACACATGAAACTGTTCAAGCGACTATCGCTGGTTACTCTGACCCTCGTCATGGCGGCCGGCCTGGCGCCGATGCCCCGCGCCGCCGCCGAGAGCTTCGTCCGCGCCGACGCGGACCGGTCATGGCTAGACACCGGCCGGGGCGAGCTTCTGGCCAAGGCGAAACCCTCTAAAAAAAAGCAGCCCGAAGCGCGGCAGGTCAGGACGACGGTCCTTTTCTTCAACGATCTGCACGGAAACCTGATGCCCTTCAAGGTCAGGAAGGATGACGGCACCTACGCTGAAGTGGGAGGAATTGCCGGCATCGCAACCCTGGTAAAGGAGATCAGGGCGGAGAACGATAAAAAAGGCGTGAAGACGCTCCTCCTGGTGGCGGGCGACGTGCTGCAGGGCACGCCGATGTCAACGGTATTCCAGGGCAAGCCTGACATCGAGATATTAAACGTCATGGGCGTGAACGTCATGACCGTGGGGAACCACGAGTTCGACTTCGGCCTGGAGAATTTCATCGCAATGAAGAAGGCAGCCAGGTTCCCCATCATCAGCTCCAATATTATCTGGAAGGATAACAGCAGGCTGATGAATGAGCCGTCCGTGTCGTTTCCCCTCGGGCAGGGGGTGGTTCTCACGGTGATCGGCGCGACCACCACCGAGCTCCTGGTCACCACCGCGCCGGGCAATGTCGAAAAGCTCGACGTGCTCGACTCGATACAGACCGTAACCGATAACTATCGTAAGGCGGCGGTAAAGGGCCCAGCGATACTTCTCTCCCACAGCAAGTTCCAGACCGATTCCGATATAGCCAAGGCCAATCCGAAGCTCACTGCAATCATCGGCGGCCACGACCAGATCCTCTTCGACCCGGTCAAGTACGCGGCGGGAGTCCCCATATTCCAGGCCTTTGAAAAGGGCCGCTTCCTCGGCAGGCTCGATATCGCCGTCAATCCCAGGACCAGGAAGGCGGTGGTGGAAAAGTCGAAATACATCCCCATCACGCCGGGCATCAAGCAGGATCCCGAGGTAACGAAGATCCTCGACGCCTATAACGCAAAACTGAGCGCCACGTTCAAGGAAGTGGTGGGCGAGTCCCTTGTCTTTCTCGACGGGGAACGGGGCCGCATCCGATACGAGGAAACGAACCTGGGGAATTTCGTGGGCGATATCATGCGGAACTACACGAGCTCCGATATGGCCTTCATCAACGCCGGGTCGCTCCGATCGAGCCTGGACAAGGGCCCCGTCACCATAGAGGGAATTTTCAAGGTGATGCCCTATCCGAACGAGATCATCGTGGCGAAACTCACCGGCGCCGAGGTGCTTGAAACCCTGACCCGGTCCGTTCAGGGCAAGCGTGAGGACGAGGACGGCGGCTTTCTCCACGTGTCCGGAATCAAATTCAAGATCAAGGACAAATCCGTGGCGGATGTCACCATAGGAGGAGCGGCCCTTGACACGGCAAAGACCTACACGGTCACCATCACCGACTTCATGTACTCCGGCGGCGACGGGTACAAGGTCTTCATAGGCAAGCCCTCGACGAAGACTGGTCTTCCCCTCAGGGAGCTCCTGGTGGACACGATCCGGAAGCAGGGAAAAATCGACGCGAAGATCGAGGGCAGGATAACGAGGGAGTAGCGATGAATAGGGCCTGTGAGAATTCCGATCTTTCGTAATCCTCACAGGCGAAACATATCACCATTTTTCCTCCAACATCTTTTTCGCCTCCCTTTGAAAAAAGACATTCCAGGGATAGGGACTCCTGGCTTTTCGTGGATCCTGCGCTATGACCCATTGGAGATCTTTTATAAACGCTTCGCGGTCGCCGGTTTTCCGGTGAAGCACAACGGCTCTCCAAAACCTCACGTACACCCAGTCAGGTCCGGCTTCATCGGCTTTCTGGAAATAATAAGCCGCTTTTTTCAGGTCTCCTCCGAGAACACGGGGGAGCACGGCATAATAACTGGCAATGGCCTGGTAGGGATGGCCGCCGCCCCACGCGGGATCGATTTCCATCATGCGCAGAAGCATTTTTTTGTTCCTGCCCACCCAGCGCATATTGATAATCTTCTCCACCGGATTCATGCAGATCCGGTAGATGTTCCCGAGGGCGCCATACCAGTAATACATTGCGGCAATCTCGCGAACGGTCAGGGCCGCGACGGCGTCCCACTCCTTCGTTCCGCCATCAACGAGCTTTTTAAACTCGCTGTTCGTGTACATGCCCCGTTCGCAATAGCGAATCGCGCGGAAAAAGCATTCCTCCATCTCCCTCTTGCCGCCGCTATAGCCAATTCCCAGCAGCATGTAGTACCTTCCCAGGCTCCAGAGCGCCTCGTAATTACCCGGGTCTATCTCCAGAACTTCCTCATAGGTGAGTATAAGCTCACGCACCTTCTCCTCTGTATCAGCAGCGGCGATCTGGGCATTGGCCTTTTTAATGAGCCTGCCCACATCGCCTTTCCCGCCTGTGTCCCTTACAAGCTTCCATCCTTCCTCCCACGAGAGGTTGCCGAACAATCCGATGATGGCCGCGTCCGAGTGCGGCGCAGGCATGTGTGATGTTGATCTTTCCATGACGATCCCCCTATATGTAGGATATAGAACATGCCGCGTTAGAGGTTATTGTATAAAAGAAAAATAAGAGCATTACAAGAAAATTCAAAATAAAAGTTGAAGTATAAGACGCTTCCTGAAGAAATTTTCTCCATGGTTCCGAATGATATGCAGACCCTGCCGATTTATTCCCACCTCGGCAAAATAGCGGATTCACTGGCCCGTGACGGCACGCTCCAGCTTCACGCCGAGACCGGCGCGGGCAAGACGACCCTGGTGCCGTGGCGGCTCCTGTCGCATCCGGCTTTCAGCAGCACAAAGATATTGCTGCTCCAGCCCCGGCGGATCGCGGCGCGGGCCGCGGCGGACCGCATCGCCGACCTTCTCGGCGAGAAAGTCGGGCACACCGTGGGCCTGCGCACCAGGACCGAGACCGTGACCGGCGCGGGAGTCCGCCTTGAAGTGGTCACCGAGGGGGTGCTGACGCGCATCATGCAGAATGACCAGTCCCTTGAAGGATACGGGACGCTGATCTTCGACGAGTTCCACGAGCGGAACCTCCAGGCGGACCTGGCCCTGGCCCTCGCCTGGGACTGCCGGGATACTCTACGGCCCGACCTGAGGATCCTCTTCATGTCCGCCACCCTTCCCACAGGAAATATCCGCTCCGTCTTCGGCGATATCAACCTTGTTTCAGTGCCGGGCCGGACCCATCCGGTACGCGTCCTGTACCGGCCGCCGCGGTCCGGCGAGAAGCCGTGGGCGGGGGCCGCGCGGCTGGCAGCTGAGGCGCAGGAGCTCCTTGATGCCAAAGGCGGCTGCGACACACTGGTGTTCCTCCCCGGGTTCAGGGAAATCAATCGCGCCAGGGAAACCTTAGACAGGGATTATCCGAACCTGGGCGCTGATATTGTCACGCTTCACGGACAGCTTCCTCCGGAGGAGCAGCGCAGGGTGCTGAACCCCTGGCCGGGGGGTCAGAGCAGGATCATCCTTTCAACCAACGTGGCTGAGACGAGCCTGACCATTCCGGGGGTGCGCGCCGTGGTTGACTGCGGCCTGGAGCGGAGGGTCCGGTATCTGCCCCGCACCGGCATGGACCACTGGGACACGGCGCCCATCAGCAACGCATCGGCGGAACAGCGCAAGGGAAGGGCCGGAAGGCTTGGGCCTGGCCTCTGCCTGCGATGGTGGAGTGAATCCGACAGGCGGGATGAATTCTCGCCCCCGGAAATAAGCGAATCGGACCTGGCACCCCTGGTGCTAGAGACCGCCCTGTGGGGTGCCTCGCCCTTTGACCTGAAATGGCTCACAACCCCGCCGCGGGCCGCGGTGGAACGGGCACAATCACTTCTTCTCATGCTTGGTCTTATCGATACCAATAATCGGATTACAGATACCGGACGTGGCGCCGCAGCCATGGGCCTTCATCCCCGCCTCGGGCGCATGGTACTGGAGGCAAAGACGAGGGGCTGGCTTGGCACCGCAGCAGTTGCCGCCGCCATCCTTGAGGAAGGCGATCCGCTTGGCGGAGAGGATCCGGATTTCCGCGACAGGATTTCAGCCTGGTCCGCATGGAGCCGGGGGGAACGCCGAGCCCTGCCCGAGGGCGCGGCCCGGCACATCGCCGATGAAGTCAGGCGGATTCTCCGCATGACGGGGTCAGAGCAGCAGGGAACCCATGGCGCGGATATTGATGTCGAACTTGCGGGAAAACTGCTCCTTCTGGCCTACCCGGATCGCGCGGCGCAGAAAACCGCCGGAGGCGCAGTCTCACGATGGCTCCTGGCCTCCGGGCGTGGAGCGCGGCTCAATGGCAGCCTGGGGGATGCGGATTTTCTGGCTGCTGCCGAGCTGGACGGCGGTGAAACTGACGCACGCATATTTCTGGCGGCACCGATAACTATCGGTGACCTTGAAAGCGGCATGGCCGGGCAGCTTACGACAGAGCATCGTGTTGAATGGGACGGGTGGACACCGCGATTACGGACAATGACACGTGTGGGAAATCTTATTCTTAAAGGAAGAAAAGGGAAAACAGCATCAGCCGATGAGATAGCTCCTATTATCATTGAACGGATTACTAAAGAAGGATTTGACTGCCTGCCATGGCACGAACAATCAAGGCGTTTTTGTGCAAGAATTCAGTTTGTACAGAAATATGGATGTCAGAGTAAATGGCCTGATTTTCAAACCAAAGCGCTGGAGACTGAAGTCGATACATGGCTCATTCCGTTGGGAGACTATTCCGGCGGTCCCATATTTACGGAAAAAATACTCCTTGAAGCATTGAAAAACCGCTTGGGGTGGGAGAATCTTCATCAGCTTGACACTCTGGCACCGGAGCAGATAACACTTCCATCGGGAAGCCGTAAAAATATTGATTACGAATCAGGTGATATCCCAATAATAGCAGCAAGGATTCAAGAATTTTTTGGCTCAAAGGATACCCCGAAATTATGCGGAGAACCATTGCTTCTGCATTTACTGTCCCCTGCCCAAAGACCCATTCAGATCACCCGTGATCTTGATGGATTCTGGGACCGTTCATATCCAGATGTAAAAAAAGAGCTAAAAGGGCGGTATCCCCGTCATTACTGGCCTGATAATCCGCGCGAAGCGGAGCCCACGAACAGGGCGAAACCTAAAAAGAGATGATTACTATAGGAATTCCTCACGATCCATATATTTACCTGAAATATTTACCGATAACTATCTTTATTTTTAACAATTACTTTTGTAATTCGTAATACTCTTTGATAGATCAAATCAAGGAGAACCCCCATGGAAATACAAACCACAATCAATATGAGTAAAAGGACTATGGATGAATTGAATCAAGCATCAATAACGCTACAGTTATCAAGAACCAATATAATACGACTACTTATAAAACAGTTTCTCGAAGATCAAAATGAAGTGGAAATCCTGAAATCACCGGTTAAATACCAGGAAAGAGATTCTGTATCGCAATGGGCTAAATTCCACATTACCCTTCGTGAAGACGAATATGAATTATGCCTTGATCTTAGGAAGGTTTATAAAATGTCTTTATCGCTTATAATTGCACTGGCTATTAGCAAATATCTGAAAAATATTCATTTTCTTATCAATCATAAATCAACAGAAGAAATTACCGATAACTATCTCTTTCATAATTATTACTTTTCTTTCAATTTAAAAAATGGAGTTCGAAAAATACAAATCTACTGGGGCTTCACCAATCCAGAGATAATACTTACCGATAACTATCCAAATATCATTTGACATCTTATCCCGAGGTAATTGTTACTATCAACCGAACCATGATAAAACGAACCTTTCAATATTACACAGAAGGTATTCCTCCACGGAGCGACTACCCCGACGGATTTCAGGGAACGATCCGGTATCTGCGCTCCATCTTCGACATCTGGCCCATGGGAATCCAGCGTATCATGAAACTTCAGCCCATCTTCTCCCTTGTAACGAGCCTTATTGTAATACTGCTCTTTAAAAAGGGATTCGAATATGTTCCCATTATAATAGTTTCCGTCATCTTCGCATTTTTCTACATCACCTTCCGCCTATACCTGGCAAAGCCAAAGGCAGGCATATTAACTTCCCTCTGGGATACGGCCCTGATATTTATCATCAACAACATGCTCCTTTTCGTACTTCCGTTTTATTTTGAATCCATGACTTTTCCATCACGCAATATACTATTCGCCCCGGTAATCGTAGGCCTTGCTGTCATCGCCGGATGGTTTCAACTCTACCAGAGTCTCGTGGCGCGTCATCCCTTACGAAGCTCCCTGTTCTACGCGCTCACGTTCTTTTGCGTACTGAACTTTCTCTTTCCCATACTCATGGGAATGAGGAACATCTGGAGCCTGCTTATATCCGGCGGCATCGCCGCACTGGCAGTAATTGTATTTGTTTATCCCCACATTGATATGCTGAAGAGCGTAAAGAACACTCTGGTATATCTCCTTGGCATAATTCTTAGCCTCGCCCTGTTATGGCTGGGAAGAGGCCTGATTCCTCCCTCACCCCTGAAACTCACGAAAGCAACGGCGTGCATCAACATTGAGAATTACAGGCCATGGAATCCCTTCAACAGGGCAAAGGCCGCTCAAACACCGGAGGTTTATTTCTACTCATCAATCTTTGCGCCCCGCGGCCTCAGTGAAAAAATAAACCATGTATGGTACCACAACAGCCGAAAGCTCCTGACCATTTCCTTGAGTGAAATCAAGGGAGGAAGAAAGGAAGGATTCGGGACGTGGTCCCGTCGAGCAATTCTCGAGGGCCAGGGGATATACACGGTGGAGGTCTGGACCGACGGCGGCCAGCTCCTGGGAACGGGAGAGTTTATCCTGTATTAAACAGGAACGGGCCCCCGCAGGGGCCCTATTCGTTTCGAATTTTAGTCGCCGGCCACTCCGGCATCAGCATACATCGAGTCGATAAGTTCTTTGTATTTCTCGCCGACCACTTTTCTCTTGATCTTGAGGGTCGGCGTCAGCTCGCCCCCGTCCTGGGTGAATTCAGTCGCCATGAGGGTGAAGCGCTTGATCTTCTCATAATTGGCCAGCTCCTTCGACTGGTCGGCAATCCGTTTTTCATAGAACTTGATGACGTCGGGATGCTTCACCAGGTCCTCGCGGGAGCTGAAGGATATGTTGTTTTCCTTCGCCCACTGTTCCAGGGCCACAAAGGACGGTACGATTAAGGCCGTAACATATTTCCGCTTGTCGCCGATGGTGGCGATCTGTTCTATATAGTGATCCATGCCCACCAGGGTCTCAATATGCTGGGGCGCGATGTTCTTGCCCTGCGATGTTATGATGAGGTCCTTGATCCGGTCGGTGATTTTCAAAAATCCGTCTTCGTCGATGATGCCCACATCGCCGGTCTTGAGCCATCCGTTGACGAGGGTATCCGCCGTGGCCTCGGGCTTCTTGTAATATCCCTTCATGATGTTGCCGCCGCGAGCAAGGATTTCGCCCGTATCATCGATCTTCACTTCGCAGTCCTTGATGGGCCTGCCCACGGTGCCGAATTTAAAGGCCCCCGGCGCGTTGCATGAGATCATGGGCGATGATTCGGTAAGGCCGTATCCCTGGCATACCAGGAGACCGGCGGCAAAAAAGAACTCCTCGATATCTATCGATAGAGGCGCGCCGCCGGCGGAGAAGAAATTCTTCGGGCCGCCCACGACATCGCGGATCTTTTTCAGTACAAGGGCATCGGCCAGGGAGTGCCGCACCGCGAGCCAGGGGCCGATGAATTTCCTGTTTTTCTTTTTGTACTGGTAGGTCTTCCCGGTACGCAGGGCCCAGTGGAAGAGCTTGACCTTGGCGGGAGAGGCTTTTTTCAGCCTGTCAAAAACTGTCGAATATATTTTTTCGTATAACCGCGGCACGCTGACCATTGCCGTGGGTTTCACATCAGGCATGAATTCCACGATCTTCTTCTGATCGGCAACATAATTGTTCTCCGCGCCGGTCCGGAACACGTAATATGACCATGTCCGCTCGTAGGCGTGGCTCAACGGCAGGAAGCAGAGGCTCCGGTCGCCGACGCCGACCGAGAAGCGCTCGTCAATGGCGCGCATCTGGTGGGCAAAATTGCCATGGGTGAGGATCGCGCCCTTGGGATCGCCGGTGGTCCCCGATGTGTATATCAGGGTCGCGATATCATCGACGGAACCCCGTCCCAGTCTCTCTTCAACGGTGGAGTCCTTCGTCGATTTTTTACCAAGCTCAAGGAAATCCTTAAGATATACAGAATGGGCGCCCTTGAGCTGGACCTTTTCATCAAAAACAATGACCTTCTTTAGATACTTGGATGAATCAATGAATGATGTTACTTTATCATACTGGACCTTGTCGCCGACGAACAATACCCGGATCTCAGCGTCATTGACGATATATTCCGCCTGTTTTGCCGTATTGGTGGCATAGATAGGCACCGACACTCCCCGGACAGAAAGAATCCCAAAATCGGCGATAGACCATTGGGGCATATTCTGGGCGAAGATCCCCACCATTTCGCCTTCCTTCACATCATACTCAAGAAGGGCTTTGGCGACTTCCTTTATCAATCCGCCCAATTCATTATAGGTAATTTGCTTCCATACATCATTTTCCTTGTAACGCATGGCAACCGACGCGCCGAACTTTTTTACGCTTTCGCGTATCATTGTACCAATATATTCGCTGCTCATATTATCCTCCTTAAGTAATTGTAATGATCTTTTTTTATGCTGATTTTTGTCAAGTTTAAGACCTCACGGCTATGGTTAAAATATACTCCCCGAATTTCAGGATGCCATACCGGATGGACGGAATTCTATTTTATAGAATAAAGATTGTTGACATATTATTCATTTATTATTAGAATTCTTTTAATTAACGATATTTAATCCAGCCGCCGAAGGCGGCGTGGACCAAGATGAGTAATCATAAGTAGATATACAACAATTCAATTTATCATCATTTTCATAATCATGAAACCGATAATTAATGATGATATCAACATCAAAGAAAAAAGTCAACAGGCCTATAACCCAAGAGGAAAAGATGAAAATTAAGATAAACCAGACCAGCGACATAATAAAAATAGGAATCGAGGGTAATCTTGAATCGACGACCCTGAAGCCTTTCAATGATAAGGTAGCCAATATTCCAAGCTTTGACAAGAATGTGGAAGTGGATCTTGCCCTTGTGGATTATATCGATTCCTCAGGCATACGCACCCTCTTAACGCTGAAGAAGAAGCTCAACGAGATCGACAAAAACCTTACAATCGTCAACTGCTCGGACAACGTAAAACGGATACTTCAACTTTCCTCGCTCCAGGGAATACTGTGATCCGGGCTTAACACCCCGTCACAGCGGCAACGCCATGACCTGGGAAAAGATAGTACTTGCGCTGATACCGGTTCCAGTCTTTTACTTAATCTATTTCAGATACTTCACGTTCAAGCCGGAATACCTCAAGCACATTGAATGCTTTTTTTCCGGGATCGCCTTCGCCCTGCTCATCATCCTCGCGTCGCCGCACCTGTTCCAGGGCCTCGATATCAGCAATCCCCTGTTTGAAGGCTTCGTGGAAGCGGCCGCCATAGAGAAAATCGGCGCCTTCCTTATCATCATCCTCCTGCACTATTATTATCCCAACTTCAGCGTCATGGAATCGATCCTGTCCTCCATGATGTTCGGCATCGGTTTTTCCGCCGTTGAAAACGTATCCTACGCCATGAATTTCGGATTATCGGTCATCGCGGTGCGTATTCTCTTTTCCGTGCCGCTTCACCTGACCACCTGCGGGATCATGGGCTACTACCTGGGCCTCCGGAAAATGAGCGAGACCAGGATAAACCGAATTTACTATTCCCTGCTCTCCCTGGGGATCCCCATTATCCTCCACGGCTCGTTTGACACCTTCATTCTCGCGGGCGGATATATATCATACCTGACCTCGCCCCTGCTGATCTTCCTGGTCATCATACTGGAGATCCTCATGGCGCAGTCACAGACACTGCTCCCCCTTGACCTGATCAAGGCGATGAGCCTTCGTTTCGAAGACTGGCATGTCATCATGCATCAGCCTTCATACGAGCGGTGGATACTCCAGTCCATGGGCACGCCCGACCGGCAGCCTGAAAACTTCTTCCAGTGGCAGCCCGGACTGATACGATTCATATTCGTCATCGTATTCATGATCAGTGCCATCATCGGCCTCGCATTACGGACCGAATTCGTCGGCCTGGTGAGCCTGCAGATACCGCAGCAGGATCAGGTCATCATGCTCGGCATCTTCCCCTTCTCCATAAGCCTGATCCTCATCCTGGTCGGGGCGGTTAACCCCAATTTTTTCAAAAACAGCAAGATAAAGATACCGATCATATCCGACGTGGAGGTCACCGCGAACGGCGAGTTCGAGGAAATACTGATCACCTACGACATCACCCAGGCCAGCTGCTTCCTCAGGACGGCCGAGCCCTACGGCATCGGGATTCGGAAAATGATCCGCTTCGAGTGCCCCGCCTTCAAGTCAGGCGAGATGGAGGGCGTTATCGTGTGGGAGAATCACGCCAATCCCCATGCGCCGCGCGGCTCCGTCATACGGCTCCTCGATCCTCCGGGGAATTTCTATTTCCCCTTTCTGGTGCGCTACAACATCTTCCGCGTCTTCAAGGGAATCGTCTTCAACCTCAAGCTGCCTGGATTCGAATCGATCCGGAAGCTGTTCATGCGGCCCATATCGACCATGCAGGACATCAGCATCATGCCGGCCGGCACCATCATCTACAACGAAGGCGACAAGGCCACTGAATTCTACCTGCTTAAAAAGGGCACCATCATCTTCTACAAGACAAAGGAAAGCGGCGAGATCATCACCATCGATACCGTCGACGACGAGCAGCTCTTCGGCGAGATGGCGGTCATCGGGAAAAGCGTCAGGGCCGAAACGGCCCGCTGCGTAACCGACTGCGTCATCGCCGTCGCCGATCGGGAAAACCTGAACGCCCTGGTCCGGAACAACACCGAGTTCACCATCAACCTGCTGGAAACCCTGGCCAACCGGGCCCGGATGTCCGAGAAGGTCCTCTTCGAGAATATCCGCAACCTGGAGAAAAAAGAATTCAACCACGTCCAGCTGGCCCGTTCGGCGCTTCTGCTCATTCTCCTGGGAACGGGCAGCAATACCGTGGGATCAACGGTCGATGTTTCAGTCGACTTGAATGCCATCGCCGGCTCCCTCGATGACGTCAATGATGACACGGTGCTGGAAATCCTTGCGCAATTCATGAAAAAAGGCGCCTCCGGGTCCATTGACCTGGAGCTATCGCCGTCGGCTGAGGCCTTCGCGGTACGGATCCTTGAGCGATTCAGGATGAAGCTGAAGATAAGAAGGCGGTGACCGGTCATCGCTCATTGCCGGAGAATCGGCATCCGGCTTCCCCATAACATTGAGCGATAAACCCATGGAAATTTATTGACATTATTTTTTTTCGCCTGTACATTGCAAGAGTCGGCATTCCCCGTCCGTGCCGCGACCATCAGGGAGGTCTTCCATTATCATCAGCGCCGGAAACGCACGGCCTCGATTAAATCAATGTCGCCAGGGAGGATTTCATGGATAAGCTCTTTTATCCCCAATCGCTCGCCATTATGGGGCTCTCGTCAAAGCCGAACAACATCCCAAAGCTGGTTCTTGAAAACCTTATCAGATGGGGATACAAGGGAAGGATCCTGGGCGTTAACCCGCGGTCCGACGACAAGGAGGTCAATGGCATACGGATGTACAAGACCGTCAGCGACCTTCCTATAACGCCGGACCTTGTCTTCGCGCTGGTGCCCTCCAGACTGATCCCAGATCTCGTGGACGAGTGCGGCCTGAAGGGGACCCGGTGGATGGCGATCCCTTCCGGGGGATTCAATGAATTGAGCCAGGAAGGGCAGAACCTGGCCGACCTCCTGATGGAAAAAGCCCGGAAGCACGGCATTCGCTTCGTCGGCCCCAACGGCCTCACCGTGGCCAACACCGCCAACGGCCTCTGCCTGCCCTTCATCCCGTCATTTCCGCCGCCCAAGGGAGGCCTTTCGATAATCGCCCAGAGCGGCGGCGTGGGCATCATGCTCTGGAACTTCATGACCGACGAGAACTTTGGCATGGCGAAATTCGCCAGCATCGGCAACAAGCTCGACCTGGACGAGGTCGATTTCCTGGAATACTTCGGCCGCGATCCGGAAACGAAAATCATCGCCATGTACCTGGAGAGCATCCCCCGGGGCAAGGAACTCCTGGCGGCGGCCGAAAAGATCGACAAGCCCATCATGATACTCAAGTCGAACACCACCACCGCCGGACGCCGGGCCGCCATGAGTCACACCGCGGCGCTTTCCAACGACGACGAGATCATCGACGCCGCCTTCGAGCGGGCCGGCATTATCCGCATATCGAATTTCTACGAATTCATCAGCGTGGCAAAGGCCTTCGACCTGCCGCCCATGCGGGGAAACCGCCTGATGATGATGAGCCCGGCCGGGGGCATCACCGTCATGATGGCGGACCTGTGCGAGAAGATAGGCTTCCGCTTCGCGGACCCTGGCAGGGAATTCTACGAGGGCCTCAAGGGCTTCTCCAACGCCGGCGTCATCAACTTCTCCAATCCCC
Source organism: Spirochaetota bacterium (assembly GCA_017999915.1). Classification (NCBI taxonomy): domain Bacteria; kingdom Pseudomonadati; phylum Spirochaetota; species Spirochaetota bacterium. Next base: position 68,692 of record JAGNKX010000010.1, on the reverse strand, counting down.
TTGACATGGGTGACATCTACGACCCGAACCTCTACACCAAGATTTTTTACGAGGTGATGCATAATGACAACATCGACGGCGCCGTGTTCGTGAGCCAGTGGCCCCACATGCCCCGCGGCGGGGACGTCTTTTACAAGATGTTCCACACCGACCTGTCCAAGGAAACCACGGGCACCATGCTTTCCTCCGGGAAGCCCCTGGGGGCGTGCATTTTCGGCCTTTCATCGACGATATCCACAATGAAGAAGAACATCAACTTCCCCATCTTCGACGGATTCGAGGAGATGATGATTGCGCTGAAAAAGCAGTGCGATTTCCACATGAGGCAGGAGCGGAAGCCCGTTGAATCGCGGCTCCCCGGCAAAATCAATGAAGCAGCGGCGGATCGCTGGATCAAGGACCATCCCGGCGACACCGGCGAGGACACTCTGGAGCTTCTTTCGCATTTCGGCATAGCCGTTGCGGAATCAGCGGTGGCCCGGGACGCCGACGACGCCCTCTCCCTGGCGAAACAGTTCGGCTACCCAATCGTCATGAAGGTGGTCTCGCCGGACGCATTGCATAAATCGGAGGCCGGCGGCGTCCTGGTCGGCGTAGCCGATGATGAAGCCGTGGCTCGGGGATTCAACTCGATACGCCGGAACCTGGAGGCGTACACAAAAAACGCTCGACTCGAAGGTGTCAGGATCATGAAGATGGCTTCTGATGGATATGAAATGTTCATCGGAGGCAAGCAGGACGCGTCCTTCGGCCCGGTCGTCTTTTTCGGATACGGCGGCATCTATATTGAAGTATTCAAGGACGTAAAACTTCTCCTCTGCCCGACCGGCCGCGAAGAAATATCGGAAAAGGTCAGGCAGCTCAAATCATACCACATCCTCCGGGGCGCCCGGGGGAAACAGGCCGCCGACATCGGCGCTTTCGTGGACATGATCATGGGAGTATCCCACCTCCTGGCCAGGTACCCGCAGATCAGGGAGCTGGATGCGAACCCGGTGCGGCTTCTCGGCGACGGTTCGGGGGCGATGGCCCTGGACGCGCGTATACGGATAGAATAATAACGGCAAAGGCTTCGACCTGACAGGCATGAATCTTTATTTAATACTACCGCTCCTTTCGTTCCTGATCAACTTTTTCACCATGTCCTACGCGATCGCGTTGAATATCAGGAACCAGGTCAATCGCTCCTACGTGATATTTGCGGCCACCATAAGCCTGTGGGTCCTTTGCAGCTCGGCCTTCCACCTTCCCGTAGATGATTCGGCTATTGTCCCTTTCAGCAAATTCTCTTCTATTTTCTGGTATACGACCGGATTTTTTTTCACCAACTTCACCTACGTGTTCCTGCGGCGCCGGCGGGACTTTTTCTATTATGCCACACTGGCTGTATCAATCGGGGCTATCATCGTCGCCATGACAACGGACCTGATCGTATCCGGGCACGCCCACTATCCCTGGGGATGGCGCTTCAGCGAAGGAATCCTCTTCACCCCCGCCACACTGGTGGTGCTGCTGATCCCCATCGTGGTCTCCTGGGTGCTCACCCTCCGTTACCGGCAGTCGACCGGAGACCCGGTCCGCCGCAAGCAGCTCACGCCCATCCTGGCGGGGGTTCTCTGCGCCATTTTTGTCGCGGCGCTGAACCAGTTCCTCATCCCCAATCTGCCCGGCTTCGAAAACAGCGTCAGGTACACCGCCTCATGGAGCGTTATCCTGAGCCTTTTCATGTTCTACACCATCATCCGCTACCGCTTCCTTACCCCCGGATTGAACGACATAGCGAGCGAGCTCTTCGCGTCATCCAAAGAGGGCGTCATCATACTGAACAGCACCGGCACTGTTCTCAATATCAACACCGCCGCGGTGAAAATCCTGAATACCGGCGCCACCGCGCCGTCATCCCTGCGGCTGGAGACGCTGATAAGCGACTACCGCACGGACGCGGCCTACAGCAATTATCAGACAACGACCGCCGGGCCCATGAACAAGCGCGCGATAATGATCAGCCAGTCGGAGATCCGGGCCGGAACCATAACCACCGGCCGGATCCTCATCATCAACGACATATCGGAGATGGCGAGGATGAACGAGGCGCTGCGTGAATCGCACGAGCTATTCAAGCTCATCACCAACAATGTGACCGATGTAATCTGGATCTTCGACCTGGGGACCATGCGGTTCAGCTACACCAGCCCCTCGGTGACGGCTAACACCGGATGGTCCCCCGATGAGTTTGCCAGGCTTCAGTTCTCCGACATAATGAACGAAGAGGACGTGCAACTGGTAATGACGGTGCTGGGCGATGAGATCAGGAACGACGGAGCGCGCGAACCGGGCAGATCAAAAATCCTCACGCTGAAAGAAAGAACGCGAAGCGGCGCCATAGTCGATATCGAGATCCAGGCGTCTTTCATACGGGACGCTTCGGGCAAACCGGTGGCCATGCTGGGAGTTACGCGGGACATCACGGAGCACAAGCGCCTCGAACGGGAGCTGCGCACGAGTCTCCGGCAGTTAAAGGAACGGAATGAAACCATTGAAAAAGACCTTAAAACGACCCAGATCATCCAGCGGGCCCTTCTCCCGGCCGAACCGCCGCATTGTGACCGGCTCAACATCGATTTCCGCTACCTGCCCCTCGAAGCGGTCGGCGGAGACTTCTTCAACATCATACAGCTGGCGGAAGGCGGGCTTTCCGTTTTCCTGAGCGATGTCACCGGCCACGGCATCACGGCCGCCCTTTTCCTGTCGCTGCTCAAATCGATCAGCAGCACGCACCTACGCCGCCACGCCTATGAGCCGTCGGCGTACCTGGCCGCGGTCAACGCCGACATGTACGAGCAAATGCATTCCTATTTCATGTCAGCGGTATACGGCATTTTCAAGAATAACGGCACCGATCAATCCATCACGTTGGCCGCCTCGTGCGGGGGCCACCCACCGCCCATCGTGCACAGAGCCGGGCGGGACGCGGCGGACTATCTTGACATACGCGGCGCGATGATCGGGGTGCTGAGCGACAGGACATTCCCCTCGCTGGAGATCTCTCTTGATCCCGGAGACCGCGTTTATTTCTATACGGACGGCCTTCCCGAAATGACGAACGAAAAACGCGAATACCTGGGGTACGACCGTTTCCTTCATATAGCAGGGAGCACCAGGGGCATGGGTCTCGGAGAGGCCCTTGATGCCATCATTGCCGCGGCGCACAGCTACCGCGGTACAGGCAGGATCGACGATGACATCGTCATTATCGGCGTCGAGGTGCTCTGAAGACGGAACCGCTACGGTCGGCCCAGCTTTTCTTTTATGGCGGCGACGCACCCGCCATAGAGCCTGATTTTCTTACCGCCGACGGCGCATATCATATAAGGTGTTATGAACCTGCCAAATTCAATGTTTCCCATCGCGGCATAGGCGATATAAATCGGCTTGTGGAAGATGGAAAAAAGGAAAATGGGAGCGATGCGGATGCCCTGGGTATACACCGTGATATTCAGGACAGAGTTGTATCCGCCAAAGAACCCGATCCGCATTGATTGGAACGAATATGCCGTCCCTGTCTCATGGAGCGCCGAAGGAACGGGGTTGGAATTCGCCAGGTCACGCCAGCCGCCGATGACCGATATGAGGCCGATCACCCCGACCCACATGAGCATAAAAAAAGGAATGAATATGATGGGGATCAATACTTCCATAAAAACCGCCCTTCCATTATTTAAATGCCCGGGCTAAACGCTATTCCCGGGACGTGATTCCCTGCTCGTCCATTTCCGCGTCAAAGGCCTTCGACTTCTCCTCGTATTCGGTTATGTAGGTTTCCAGGCTGTCAAAGAGCGAATCGATCTCGGTGCGGAGCTGGTGGATCTCCCGCGAGAGCTGCGCTATGGTCTCGCCCTTACCTATGCCGGAGGCAGCGATGATATCGTTGTTCAGGGCCGAAAGGCGCCTCTCCTTCACCTCGATGTCGGATTCGATCCCGGCTATCTTTGTCTTAAGGGGGTTGATGATCTTGGACCGCCGCGCAAGGATGTCGGCGCGGATACGGCGCGAGTCTTTCTTGGTCACCCCGTCCCTGTCCGCGGCCCTCAGAGACGGCGCGGCAATTCGCTGTGACGGGCCTTCGCGCTCGTCCTCCCATCCGACCTTGTCGAGAAAATTCTGGTACGTTCCATCAAAGACAGAGACGCGGCCGCCCTGAAATACCACGAAACGGTTGGCCAGGGTGTGAAGGAACATCTCGTCATGGGTCACGATGATGGCCGCCCCCTCGAACTCATCGATGGCGGCCAGGAGCGCCTCGGAGGATTCCATGTCAAGATGGTTCGTGGGCTCGTCAAGGAGCAGCAGGTTCGACTTCTGGGCCAGGATCTTCCCCAGGAGGACCCTGCTCTTCTCCCCCCCTGACAGGACCTCGATCTTCTTCAGGGCCATGTCCCCCTCGAACATCATGGCGCCGGCGATATCCCGCGACTTCTGCCGCTCGCACCCGGCGGCCATGATCTCTTCCTCTATGGTGTAAAGATTGTTGAGACGGAGCGTATTGGTCTGGGAGAAATGGCCGATGCTCATCTCTCCATGGGAGACGATTGTGCCGGATTTCGGTTCGAGCTCCCCGGCCAGGAGCTTGAGGAGGGTCGTTTTCCCCTTGCCGTTTTTCCCGATAACGCAGATCCGGTCATCCTTGCCCACGGTGAACCCGACGTTCGGGATCAGCTCTTCCTCGCCGTAGGAAAAGGAGAGGTCTTCCACGGTCATGAGCGTCTTGGCGGGGAAAGGCTTGTAGTTGAAGGAAAAATCAAGGGTCTTGATCTTATCAAGGCGGTCCAGCTTGTCCTGTTTCTCCAGCGCCTTGATGCGCGACTGAACCATCCCCGCCAGGCGCGCCTTGGCGCGGAAGCGGCTTATGAAGAGCTCCGCTTCCTTGCGCTTCTTTTCGTCATTGATGCGGGTCTTCTCGTGTATCTCCTCTTCTTTTAGGATCTGCTCGTAATACTTGTCGGTGCCACCCTCGATCTTCCGGACCCTTTTCCGGTGGATCCCCACGGTATGGGTCGTGACGCTGTCCATGAAGGAGCGGTCGTGGGTGATGACCATGAGCTCGCTCTTCCACTGGCGAAGAAATTTTTCGAGCCACCGGATCGAGACGATGTCAAGGTAGTTGGTCGGTTCGTCAAGTAGGAGAAGGTCCGGCTCCGAAACCAGGACCCGGGCCAGGCCCAGCCGCACCTGGTAGCCACCGGAAAATTCGGACGTGGATCGCTGCATGTCCTGCTTCGTAAAGCCCAGGCCGGAGAGGATCTTCTCCGCCATCCAGGTTTCGCCGTGGAGGTGCTCCGGAAGGCCGCGGCACGCCTCGGCCAGCACGGTGGGCTCCGCAAAAAGAAGGTGCTGGGTCACATAGCCGATGCGGTACCCCTTGGGTATGGCTATTTCGCCTGAATCAGCCTGTTCCTCACCGATAACTATCCGGAACAGCGTGGTTTTGCCATGGCCGTTGCGGCCCACCAGGCCTATGCGTTCCTTCGGGTTTACGCTGAAGCTTACATTATCGAACAGTAACTGCCTGCCGAAAGATTTGGAGAGATTGTTTATTTGTATCATAACCGATAACTATCGGCGACAATGCTTAAAGAAGGTGCGGCAGATTTCAAATGTTTTTCTCTAATGCAAGGCTGGATATCATTTTTATAAACTGCTCTGACACCACAATGGTAAATATAAACATTTCTAATTTATTATATATTTTAAAATTTATATTGGTGAAACCATTACTCTGACCCCAGAAAAATTTTGCTCTGCCCCCAATAATTAACTTGATTTAAATACCTACCGACGGTATTTATGTTACAGGTACAATTCATGACAAAAAAAGAATCAAAAGATAAAAGAATAAAAGACATCCTTGATGCAGCCATCCATGAATTTGTAGAGAAGGGTTATGAATCCACCTCCATGGATTCAATTGCTGCCAGGGCCAATCTGACCAAGGGCGGTCTGTACTATCATTTTTCCAGCAAAGATGATATCCTTATAAAAGCCAACGAATTGTTCATGGAGCCGATCCTGGCCTTCATGGCTGACGCCATGGACAGGCCGAACGCCGCCGATGGTCTTGGCTCATATATCAATCAGTATCTCACCTACTGGATCAGGCATCCCCGGGAATTATCCTTCATTTTTCTCACCATGACAAAAACGATAGCGAACGAAAATCTCTGGCACCTCTATGACGGTTACACATCCCAGATGACCGCGTTCTTTGAGACCATGTATCAAAAGGGCATTTCAGCGGGAGAGTATAGAGAATTCAATGTCAGTGGCGCCTCCATTGCGCTCATGGCCGCCCTTGACGGCGTCATTGGATACCTGATTCTCGATAAAGACCTGCAACTGGAAAAAACGGTAAGTGATTTTATAGAAACCTTTATAACGATCCATAGGGTGTAATACCATGAAAGGAAAACCGGGAAAAACCATAACCACCGGATTCGGCAACGAACCGGCCGTGCCTCTGATCAATCTGAAACTTTGCACGAAGTGCGGATTATGCGTCAAGGTGTGTAAATCCTTTACGATTGTCAGCATCGACGGCACGCCCTCCATATCCCCGGACAACGGCCTGGGCTGCATCGGCTGCGGCCAGTGCATGATGGTCTGTCCCAGAGGCGCCGTCACCGTAAGGGGCCGCAGGATCGGCCCTGCCGACAGTTTTGTCCTTCCGAAGAAGGAGAAGCGCGCAACACCTGAATCGCTGGAAGCATTGCTTCTCTGCCGCCGCAGTGTCAGGGAATTTGCCGATAGGGAAATTGAAAAGAAAACAATCGATCGTCTTCTCTCCATGTCCACCAGCGCCCCCATGGGGATTCCACCTTCTGACGTGGCTGTTACCGTTGTCCATGGTTTTGACCGGGTCCAGGAATGCGCCGGCGACATCCTCAGGGTCTTCGAGAAATGGCAGCGCTTCTTCAACCCGGTCGTAATGGCGTTAATGAGGCCTTTCATGAAAAAGGCCGATGTGGAAGCGTTCAGGGATTTCATCCTTCCCGCCACGAAGATGATGATCGAGGAACGAAAGCGAAAGGTTGACCTACTTTTCTACGGAGCCCCGGCGGTTCTTCTCTTCCACCAGTCACCCTATGCCGACCCGGTCGACGGCCACATCGCCTGCACCTACGCCATGATCGCGGCGGAATCCCTCGGACTCGGCACCTGCATGATCGGCACCGTGGCCTTCGCTCTGGAGCGGGAGAAAAAGCTCAAGGAAAAATGGGGGATCCCGGCGGAAAACAGGGTCTCCCTGGCCATGATAGCGGGACACCCGGCGTTCAGGTATACGAGGGGCATGCGGCGCACCTTTGCCGGCATCGTGTATAAGTAAGAACCGAAGCCGCAAATCCGGTAGGAATGCGGCTCCCGGGAACGGCTTTCATTTCTTATGGGGGCGGCCCAGGGCCTTCTTCTGCTTCTCTTTTTCCGCGTTGTTCCTCTCCACGAAGACCTGGTCGCCGGTAAAGGGATCGATGCCCGTGTAATACATGACCGTGGACCAGGTCGACGGCAGGGGCGTGAATATCTGCACCTGCTCAGGGTCAAGGTGGAGCTCGTTCTGGACGAACCATCGCAGGGACTTCATGTGGTTCAGGGTGCTCCCGGGGTGGGCGGCGATGAAGTAGTAGGTGAGAAACTGCTTCTTCCGGTATTGCTTCGTAAGGCGGAAAAAAAGATCGCGAAAGGGCAGAAGGCTTTCCACCGAGGGCTTCCCCATAAGCTCGAGGACGCTGTCCACGCAATGCTCCGGCGCGATCTTGAGCTGACCGGAAACATGGTTCTTCACGACCTCGGAAAGATATTCCTCCCCGGCCCGGCTATCGGCCATGACCAGGTCATGGCGAATTCCGGAAGCCACAAAGGATTTGCGGACGCCGGGTATCCCCCTGATCTTGCGAAGAAGGCTTATCTGGCTCTTGTGGGACACGCTCATGGTGCGGCACACGTGCCCTCCCAGGCACCGCTTATCCGCGCACGGGCCCCGGCGCTCCATGCTCCTGCACACCATCCCGTACATATTCGCCGTGGGGCCGCCGATATCGGCGATAATGCCGCGAAACCCGGGGCGCCGCACAAATCCCTTCGCCTCCCGAAAGATCGATCCTTCGCTTCGCGAAACAACGGCGCTTCCCTGGTGCACGGCGATGGAGCAGAAGTTGCAGCCGCCGAAACATCCCCGGTGCGTTGTTATGGAAAAACGGATCGTGTCAAGGGCGCGCACGGTTCCCAATTTTTTATAGAAGGGATGCGTGTCCCTTTCATAGGGAAGCTCGTAGACCCGGTCCAGCTCTTCAGAGGAAAGGGGAATGGATGGAGGATTGTGGATCAGGAAGCGGTCCCCGTGCTTCTGGACCATTCCCCTGGCGTTCACCGGATCGCAGTTGCCGAAATAGATGCGGCTCATCTCCATGAATTCGCCCTTGTTCTGCGCCGTGTCTTCATATGAGGGGAGATTGATATAATCATTGATCGTGTATCCCGCGATGTAGCAGATGCCGCGGAGGCCATGGAAGTCTTTGCCTGACTTGATGCACTGCGCCAGCTCCACCACGGTCCGCTCCGCCATGCCGTAGGCCAGGATATCCGCCTTGGCATCAAAAAGGATGGAGCGGCGGATACTGTTGTCGCGGAAATCATAATGAGCCACTCGGCGGAGACTCGCCTCAATGCCGCCGATAACAATCGGGACCGTATCCTTAAAATACTGGCGTATCAGGTTTGAATAGACAATGACCGCCCGGTCCGGGCGTCGGTTATTCTCTCCGCCGGGGGTCAGGTCATCCTGCCTGCGCCATTTTCCCGTGGCCGTGTAATTGGCCACCATGGAATCCACTGACCCTGAGCTGACGCCCCAGAACAGGACCGGCTCCCCGAGGCGCGTAATGTCTTTGCCGTTCCCCGTATCCGGCTGGGCAATGATTCCCACGCGGTACCCCGCGTCCATGAGGACATGACCGATCACGGCGCTTCCCAGGTAGGGGCTGTCTACATAAGTATCCCCGCTTATAAGGATTACATCAAACCGGTCCCATCCGAGCTTGTTTGCTTCTTCTATGGTAGTGGGGATAAACAAAATGCTTCTCTCCTACAGTAGGGGGTCAGAGCTAATTATAATTGATCATCCCAGGTGTCAGAGTAAAATCGCCGGCCCTACTGGGGGTCGGGAAAATCCGGCTCCTTCTTATTCAGAAAGGCCGTGATGCCGTGAAGGCATTCCCCGGATGCGATAAGATCCGAGGCGACCAGTGTTTCCAACTCCAGGGCGTCCCTGAAGGGGATATCCGGGGAGCGGCGTATCACTTCCAGCGCGGCCCGGGTCGCGAGGGGACCGTTTTTGGATATGCCGCCGGCTATCTCCAGGGATTCATCAAGGCTTTTCCCTGGTTTACTGATACGATTCACCAGTCCCATGGAGATTGCCTCATCAGCCCGGACCCTCCGGGCAGTCAGGATCAGGTCCGCCGCCCGGGACCTTCCCAGGAGACGGCTCAGGGCGACCCCGCCGCCCCAATCAGGCATGAGCCCCAGCCGCACTTCGGAGAAGCAGATTTCCGCTCCCGGATCCATGACCCGCAGGTCACACCGGACCGCAAGCTCGGCGCCGCCCCCGAAGGCGAGGCCGTTGATGGCGGCGATTATCGGCACCGGAAGGGCCACCAGTTTATCCACTGTTTCACGGATATACCGCACCACCTCCTCAACCGCGGTACGGCTCCTTTTTTTGACCGCTTCTGCGAAGATTGTTATCTGGGAATTCACGGGATTCACGTCAAAGCCGGCGGAAAAAGCGTTGCCGGCGCCCGTTATGATGATGGCCCGGGGAAGATTGGACTTAAGCTGCTGCACCGTCTGTTCCAGGCCAGACCACATATTCGCGTCAAAGACGTTCTTCTTATCAGGCCTGTTCAAGGTGATAACGGCGCTCTGCCCCCTGTATTCAACCTGAATGCATGTATCCCCCATCACAGCCCTCCCGGTTTCTATTATTTTTTCCCGAAAACGTCCCGATGGGTAAAATCAACCACAGCCCTACGGGGCGGGCCCTGCTTGTCCGGTACCGAGGGTTTGCCCACGGGAATAACGGTAACAGCTTCATAGCCATCCGGCACCGACATCACGCCTTTCAGGGCGTGATGGTCGAGGTAACTTACGATGACCGTGCCGAGGCCCATATCATGGGCGCGCAGGCAGAGATTCTGCACAGCCAGCGCCAGGTCGAACATGAACCATTCGGAGAATATGGTGAGGTTTTTCCCGTCATGGGCGCCGGAAACGCCCCTTCTGGCGCATCCCACTATGACCACCGAGGCCGATTGGGTGCACTTGACCGCCGGATTATTCTGAGCAAGGGTGGCGGCGATCTTTTCGATTATCTGTCTGTCCCTGACTACAATGAATTCCCAGACCTGGGTGTTGGCCCAAGATGGGGCCCACCGGGCTGCCTCAAGCAATTCATTGACATCTTCATCGGTGACCTGGTAGCCGGTGAATTTCCTGACGCTTCTTCGTTTCAGGATCGCTTCTTTTAGTTCCATCAATGGCCTCCATGCTCTATATTCTATTAATATCTCTATTATTATTAATGCAATCCATTTTCCAGCCCGGACTTTTAAAAATAGCGGCCATAAATATGATTATATTCATAAGTTCTATAATTTCCAATTTCATGGTTTCTCTGGCCGCACAATGTGCAATCCCGGTGCCAGAGTAAAACTATCCCTCGAAAAGCAAAAAATCCTTGCTATTCATCAACCATCAATATGGTTAAGCCATGAAGCGGTATAATTCATTATTCTATTATCTGGCCCTGGCAAACTTAATGTTTTTCCTTGGCAATTCCCTCTTTATACTCCTGCCGATCTACCTGAAAAATCTGGGCGCCACCGAATCCTATATCGGGATAATGAATAATGTCGATAAAATCTTCACTATCATCACGGCGATCAACATGGGAGTTATCATGCACGGCAGGGACAGGATACGCCTTCTTCGTGTCGGCTACATGATCATCGCCTGCGCATACGCGTCGTACCTGCTGGTGACATCGCTGACATGGGCGCTCCTCATAATACGGATCGTCCATGGGATCGGATTCTCCGTGGCCATGATCCTGGGAACTTCGATCATTTTCGAGATAGTCCCCATGAAAGAGGCCGCGGAGGCCATCGGCATCTATGGCATCACCGGCGCCATCAGCAACGCCATAAGCCCCTTTGTCGGCGAGATGATCCTTTCCCGCGGATACCCCCACCAGGTGATATTCGCCCTTTCGGTGGCGCTGGTGCTGATGAGCCTTGCCATAACCTTTGTCATGCCGCGCCCCGAGGGAGCCGCTTTCACCGATGCCCTGCCAGAGAGCCGCGGATCCCTGCATCTCATGGCAAAGCCTAAGTTCGTCATCATGTTCTTCGTCTCCATGATCTTCGGCGGCGGATTCGGCGTCATCGTGACATATCTCCCGAACTTCATCCGCACCACCACGCCGTTCAATTTCTCATATTTTTTTCTGATGTACATAGCGGTGCTTATTATTATCCGGTTTACCTTCATCAAGCAGGTCAGCCGCTTCAGCAAAAGCGCCCTGATCATGGCCGTTTTCATCGTCGGCGCTATGATGAACGTCTTCCTCAATTTTCTTGATTCCATCCTCATGCTGATCGTGGTGAGCGTCATGTACGGGATCACCCACGGAATCCTTTACCCGGTGCTGAACACCATCCAGGTGAGCATCGTTGATCCCGGGGACCGGAGCAAGGCCAACGCCCTCTTTACCGCTTCATTTAACGGCGGCATGATGATCTTCGCCCTTGGCCTGGGATTCCTCATCGATTACCGGGATTCCTACCTGGTGGCCTTCAACGTGTGCGCCGCCATGTTCCTGGTGGCTGTCATTCTGATCAAGGCGGCCCTCCGATACGGGAGCCTGGATGCCGCCGAGGGGCCGGCGCCGGACATTACCATGGGGTCAGAGCAAAACCTGTAGGCAGGGCCCTGTAAAATCCATGGCATCACAAGAATACTATAGACTTGCCACAGCCATGCAGTGAAATCCACCAATCCGACTGAAATTTGGAAGAGGGGCGATAACTATCTTCCCTTTTTTCAACGCCCGGCGCCTGGAACTTACTCTGACACTTCCACAATACAAAAAATGCTAATATTATGTCTCATTAATGCCGAAATTCAATCTATAATCTGATGTACAAGGAACGTTAACATGGGCGCCATACGAATTATCCTGATTGTTATCCTGTCCCTGGCCGTGACGCCGGGTGTTATTCACGCCGCTGACGTTAAAGACGAGAGTCAAAGCCTCGATGCACTCGCGGACGATCTCAAGTTCCAGAACGGCGTCGGATTCCTGAAAATCAAGAAATACAACAAGGCCCTTGAGACATTCAACGAATACCTGGAAATTTACTACAACGGCACCCACCGCCACGAGGTGTACCGCCACATCGCGGAGATATATTTCAACCGCATGGAATACATGAAGGCCATTGATAACTACCGGGCCCTGTACGAGGAATTCAGCAATACCGAAAGCGGCATTGAGGCGTATTTCAATATCGGCATATGCCACATCAAGATGGGGAACGAGAAAAAAGCGGCCGAGATATTCAATGATATAGTGGAAAACCACGCGGATTCGGCCTACCGCCAGCAGGCGGAGCTGCAGCTGAGCATGATTGACATCCTGCAGGAATAAAATGTTAATCAAAAATTTTTCACAAATTTTCTATTGACAAAAAAAGACCTCCGTAGATTATGCCCCTTATTTTGCCGAAAGACGGTCCATCAGGATTGACGATAACTGCAGACAAGCTCCCGTGCCGAATCTGCCGAATATTATAAATAGCTTGAGGAATCACTATGCCATTACAGAAACTGAGAAATATTGGTATCGCCGCGCATATAGACGCGGGCAAAACGACCGTTACCGAGCGTATTCTCTTCTTCACCGGCACCACGAGGAAGCTGGGCGAAGTGCACGACGGTGAAGCCACCATGGACTTCATGAAGCAGGAGCAGGAGCGGGGCATCACCATCGCCTCCGCGGCCATTTCCTGCACCTGGAACAACCACCAGGTCAATATCATTGACACACCGGGCCACGTCGATTTCACCGTCGAGGTAGAGCGGTCCCTGCGGGTCATTGACGGCATGGTCGCCGTGTTCTGCGCCGTGGGCGGCGTCGAGCCCCAGAGCGAGACCGTGTGGAACCAGGCCGACCGTTACCGGGTGCCCCGGATCGCTTATGTCAACAAGATGGACCGCATCGGCGCTGACTTCCATGAAGTCGTCCACCAGATGGAGAAATATCTCGACGCGAACCCGGTTCCCTTCCAGATTCCTATCGGCATTGAAGACAGCTTTGAGGGCTGCATAGATGTCATCGAGAGAAAGGCCCATTTGTTCAAGGACAAAGACCGTGTCATCGAAGACGTGCCCGAGGATTACAAGACCAAAACCGAAGAAGCCCGCCAGCATGTCATTGAAAAACTCGCTGATTATAATGAAGAGATCGCCGACCTGTACCTGAACGGGAAGGAAATTCCCACCGAGCTCCTTAAAAAAGCCGCCCGCGAGGCCACCATCAAGATGCTTATTACCCCGGTCCTGTGCGGTTCCGCGTACAAGAACAAGGGAGTGCACCAGCTGCTGGATTCGGTAGTGGATTACCTGCCATCGCCCATCGACAAGGGCGCGATCGTCGGTATGGATATTAACGATTCGGAAAAATCACACACCCGGCATCCTTCCGGCAAGGACCCCTTTGCGGCCCTCGCCTTCAAGCTGATCCACGATCCCTACGTGGGGCAGCAGACATTCATCCGGGTCTACTCCGGCGAATTGAAGAGCGGCATGCAGGTATACAACTCGACAAAGCAGAAAACCGAGCGCATCGGCCGGATCCTCAGGATCCACGCCAAGGAGCGAGAAGAGGTTGAAACCGCCGGCCCCGGCGATATCGTGGCCCTCATCGGCATGAAATTCACCAAGACCGGCGACACGCTGTGCGATTCCGATCATCCTCTCTACCTGGAGTCGATATTCATTCCTCCTTCGGTCATCGAGATGAAGATCACGCCCCCCTCCAAGAAGGAGGAGGAAAAGCTCGGGGCGGCCCTCCGCAAGCTGGCCATGGAAGACCCGTCTTTCAAAGTGCGGTTCAACGATGAAACGAATGAAACCATCATCGCCGGCATGGGCGAGCTCCACCTGGAGATCATCATCGACCGCCTGAAGACGGAATTCGACGCCATCGCCGAGGTAGGCGCGCCGTCAGTGGCCTTCCGCGAAACCATCACGAAGGAAGTAGAAAGCAACTACAAGCACTCGAAGCAGACCGGCGGCCGCGGACAATACGCCCACACCGTGATGCGCCTCGAGCCCAACGAGGGCAAGGGCTTCGAGTTCGAGGATCGTATCAAGGGCGGCGTCATACCTAATGAGTATATCCCGTCGGTTCGCAAGGGCGTGGAGGCAACCATGGCCGATGGCATCCTCTCGGAATTCCCGGTGGTCGATGTGAAGGTGGTGCTCCTCGACGGCACCTACCACGAGGTCGACTCCTCCGACATGGCGTTCCGGACCTGCGCCGCCATCTGCTTCAAGGAAGGCTTCCTCAAGGCCAATCCCATTTTACTCGAGCCGATGATGAAGATCGAGGTCAACACCCCGGATGATTACATCGGCGAGGTCGTGGGCGACCTGAACAAGCGGCGGGGACGCATCGAATCGATGCGCCGCTACCGCAAGGGCTCCCAGAAGGTCATCGGCTTCGTACCCCTCATGGAGATGTTCGGCTACGCCACGCAGCTGCGCAATATCTCCAGCGGGCGCGCAAACTACTCGATGGAATTCTTCAAGTATGTCCCGCTGAACAAGGAAGTGCAGGAAAAGGTCTTGAAGGAGATGGAAGCCAAGAAAAAGGAAAAGGCGAGCTGATAACTTCCTGTCGATCGGCAATATTTTTTGATAAAAAAACGGGCACGAAAGCGCCCGTTTTTTATTTCTATCCGAGCAATTTCTTGAGGCGGGCAACCCACTCGCTCCCCGCGGACTCCTCTTCCTTGTAGAAATCCAGGAACTTGTGGATCTGCGAGCAGGTGCCCGGGGCCAGGGCATGCTCTACCTTGCACGCTTCGCCGTCGGCCTCGGCCGGGTCGACCTGGAGCACATTGCTGAAGAAGTCGATGAGGCAGTTATGGCGCTTCAAAACGCGGCCCGCCAGGTCATGGCCCTTCTCGGTCAGCTCGATGTAGCCGTATTTTTCATAATCGATGAGATCCATTTCCTTAAGCTT
The DNA here is from genome assembly GCA_017999915.1 of Spirochaetota bacterium. Classification (NCBI taxonomy): domain Bacteria; kingdom Pseudomonadati; phylum Spirochaetota; species Spirochaetota bacterium. The sequence goes on along the minus strand of JAGNKX010000010.1, from coordinate 53,331 downwards.
TGAGAGGGCCGCCGACACGCTGGGCATCTTGATATTCAGCTTCTTGGCGATGTCCTTGACGCGGACGACCCGGTTCGTCTCCGAAAGCACGACGATCGCCTCCACATAATCCTCCATGTGCGGCGAAAGGCCCGTCTCCCGGTAACTGTATTTTGACCTTCCCTGATCCATCATGGGCCACCCGTCACTTTTCAAGCTTGAAATACATGTTGTCTATGCGCCGCAGGTCGTCGGTGACCCGTTTTTTCAGCGGCGATTTTCCAAAGCGGGGATCGGTCTCTCCTTTCTTGATGAATTGCCGGTAGATTTTCCTGGCCGTCTCGATGTCCTTCAGCCGCGAGTCCTTCTCGTAGACCTTGCCCATGAGGTAATAGGCGTCATCGATGGTATCGCGGTCCTTGTAATACTTGATGATCTTCACCGCCGAATCAAGGGCCTGGGCCCCTTTCTGCTGTGACAGGTAGAGCCTGCCCATGTTCAGAAGGGCCTTGTCCGCGAGCTCATGGGCCGGGAACTGGGCCTGCACCCTCTGGTAGTACTCTATGGATCCTATCTGGTCCCCTTTCATAAGGAGGCCTTCCCCGGAAAAATAAAGAGAGGCCGGATAATCCCCCGACTGGGGCGTGACCGAGGTAAATTCCCTTATGGCATCATCGTATTTATATTGCTTGAGATATACCTTGCCCGTCCAGAAGCGGGCGCTGTCCTTGAAGGTCCCCTGGGGAAACTTCGTCGACAGGTCCTGGAATTTTTTCAGGGAATGATCATAGAGGCCGTTATTATAAAAATCAATGCCGGTTTTCAGGAGCACCTGCTCCTCGTTGGTCACCCGCGGAGCGGTCTCCTCCTTGGCCGCGACTCCCTTCTTATCCTTCCCCGGAAGGATTACGGGAATCGATTTCTTCTCCTCGGCCGGTTGGGCTGACTCCTTTTTCTCGCCGCCGGAGGGGTCTGCCGGTACGGCCTCTTGCTTCTCAGGGGACTTCGCGTCCGTTTTCTCTTTCAGGATATTATTGATAATGTCCTCGGTCTGATTGAAGTCCTTGGCGATATGATACCCCGCCATCTCCTTCCCCGCCGCGGGGATGGAGCACAGCATCAGTATTAGAACGATATGTTTCACTCTCCGACTATTCCTTCTTCACGATTGTTCGGCTCCAGGGACCGTATGTCCGTGTCCCGGGACGGCCGTTTCTTCTGCAGCCGCCTGACTCCCGAATCCAGCCCGCGGATATCGGAGTCGGATGCCGGTCTGCGCTTGCGGGCCGGCCTGGCTTCTCCTTTTTCCGGGCCCGCCTGGGTCCCGCTATCTTCAAGTTTCGGGGAGGCTCTCTTTTCAGGACGATTCCCGCCCGGCTCATCCATGTAGGGATCGCCCCGGTCCTCCGGCCCCCTTTCCCCGAGAGGAGACATTCCCTTCTTCTCATTTTCAATCAGCGATTCCCGATCCTTGAGGGAGGCTCCTGATCTTTTTTCTATGGATTTCACGTCCGATTCGATCGACGGCTTTTTCCTGTATTCACCCTCGAACAGGGGATCCTGTGACCTGATCTCCGGCGACTGCTTCACTTTCCTTCCTGACTCGCCCTCGATGATACCCTTGTCGACTTCCGGCTCCATGGTTGCGCGCGTTGGGAACTGCGCCTTCCCGGGATCCATCTTTTTCATTTCATTTATCATCTCGCTGTCGAGCACGGAGAATGTTCCTTCCGGATGCTCCCGCTTGATGTCCAGCTCGAAGGCGTCGTTGGTGCGCTCGATGATGGGGGCGCTTTTAATCTCCGCCGCCTGCTTGCCCCACATGACTCCCATGGCGATCCCGCCGACCGTTGCCATGAAGATCAGGAGCATGAAAACGCTTCGGACCGTCTGCTGCGTCTTCTTCGGTATCTTGCCGATCAGTTTGTCAACGCCCGTTACGGCGTCGCCCACTTGTTTCGGTGACAGATTCACTTTCATTGTTTTCTCCCGGTTATACCCGGAACAGCCGCGCGATGCGCCTCTCTGTTGCCATCCCAGTCCCGACACTGTTGCCGCGAACTTTAACGACAACATGGTTTACATTACAAATCAAATATACTACCTCTTTTTCTTTTTATCAATAATAAAAATTACCCGGCACTTTTTCAGATATCCCATCGTTTCTTCGCTGCTGAAAAGCTTGCGGATATCACGGTCGGAAATGACGGGGCACCCCTTTAATTCCTTTATGGCGACGGTATAAAAGGGGTGGTCACCGGCGATCCGCGATTTCATAGCCTCGTCGTCCGTACTGGCATAGGACGCGATCCCGTACTTTCCCGCGTACCGTATGTCCACGTAGTTACGCCCGTACACTTCCAGGCCGTTTTCATTGTACACCGAGGGAAGGATCATCGGCTCGACATGGAGGCCCCGGGTATCAACAACCAGGCTCGTGTACCTGGTCGGAATCGGGTTATCGGTGCGCACGGGAAAATCGTCGCCGGGGTATGCGTAGGGAACGGCATGGAGAATGTCGCCGATCTTCAGCTCGGCGCGGCAGGTTGACTCTGCGAATCCAGTCGGGAATTCCCTCACCTTCACGCGCGTAGCTATGACGTTGGCGATGCGCCTCTGGGCCGTTTCATCCTCCTCGATCAAATCTGAAAGCATGGTATCGCCATCGATCCTTATCTCCCTGACCAGGCGAGCGATATTTTCCAGGGCAAGATCACGGGCCCTGTGGTACGCGTTGACCCTGCCGCGGTTCAGGGAAACAACCGATCCACTCTCCCGGTGCACCGGCGTTCCCCGCCGGTCAATGTCGACCTTCGATACGACATGGGAAACCACGATACCGCGGCACCAGTCGACGGCGTCCGGGGGCGCCGCCTTGGGTTGCGCCAGTGAATCGATCATTGCAAATGCGGTGATCATTATGACCGATAATAATCTTTTTACCATGCTTTTCGTCCTGTTCGTTCCAAAATTGCGGTTAGTATTCGTTATTATTATCGGTTTTTCAGCCATGGATTCTTTAGGGAGATCCCGTTAATGAAAGCGGGTTATCACGGCCTCTCCTTTACAGGCCCGCCAGTTCCCGCCTGCTCTTCTCCAGCAGCGGCACGAGCTTTCCGGCGGCGATAATGATATCTTTTAAAAGGAGACGCTCCGCCTCTTCCGGGGACGCATTATAGCGCGCGATAAAGGTATTGGCCTTTCTCAGGAATGGCCGCAGTACCGGGCCCAGGGCGGGACTGTTGGCCCGGTCATCGACGGCGCGTGCCAGCTCCCGGTCGTCAAGGGCGCGCTCAGCCTCGGCCCTGATGCCGACGAGCTCGCCTATGACATTCTCCATGGCACCGAGGAGCCGGCCGGGGTCATCGCGCTTCGCCGCGCCGAGGGCCCGGTCCAGGACCTCGCCGGGAGAGGGCGTGCGCGCCGGATACCGCTCCACAAGTGACGCCAGGGAGCGCTCCTCGGTATTGGCGATGAGGGCTCCCCCCTCGGTGGCGTTGATGACCGGCACCTTCACCTTGCGTGCGGAATCCTCGAACCAGCCGCGGTACAGGTCGAAGACGAAATCGGAAATGACCGTCCCCGCTCCGCCATAGGCCGGCACGTACTTGATCTTGCGCCTGCGCACGACATTCTGGTTTATGGTGTCAAGGTTGTAAAAACGCGTATACCGGGGAAGCCATTCATCGTTATGATGGGTTCCGCTGCAGTGTATCTCACGCCCGGTATAGGCAAGGTCCTGCCCGACCAGTATAATGGGGCTGCACCCCAGGTTCAGGAGAAGGTCAAAGGCGCTGGTGGCGACGGAGCCGCCCGACTGTATGTCGCCGACCGGGCCCGCGTGCTTCTCGACCCAGTCCATGATGGGCGTCATCTCCCGCTTCAGGTCGCCGTCCGCCGATTTGTAGTACTTCGATGTGGTGCTCACGATCCGCGGCCCGTCGTAGGATCGTATCACCGGCGGATAGCAGACCAGGTCCGCCAGGAGGGCGGCCCCGCTTTCCCGTATGCCGATAAAATGCTTTATGCTGTACTTCTGGGCGTCCAGGGTCATGACCACGTGGGGGACGATGCCTTCCTTCTGGAGAACCGGCGCGGCCGTGTCCACCGCGACAACGAGGGCGCGGTCCCGCATCTCCCGGAGAAGGCGCACATTCCGGCGCAGGCTCGGCCCGGCCGAGACGATAACGCCGGGGAACCCACCGAAGGCGCCGAAGAGGTCCCGCACGCGGTGCGACGAGAACAGGTGCTTCACATTGCCGAGAATGTTCTCGACCCACCGCTCCTCGAACTCGAACCGCGTCAGGAGATCGCTTATCTTCGATGTCGCGTACTGGTTCATGTCCCGGAACAGGGCATCGTAGAATTCCCTGTGGAGCTGGTATGACGGCCGGTGCACATAGTGGGCGATGCCCCGGAACCCCGACATGTCGATCTCCTCGAACACGCTCGCGAGATCGGCGCTGGAAGAGATCACGGTCACGCCTTCCAGGTGCGCCGGGCAGGTCTTCCGGGCCAAGGCGACCACCTCGGGATCATGTTCCACCGCCACCAAGGGCTTGCCGGGAAACCGGCGCTTCAGGCTCTCAAGGTGGTACCCGAGACCCACGCCGGATACGGCTATCACGGTGGCCCTGCCGGTGGAAAAGACCTCGACGGCACGGTCAGCCTCCCGGTCCGGTTCATAGGCGGAATGGATACGCACTTCCCGGGAATTCCGATAGATGAGCGTATGCTTTCCGCCGGGTGTTTCTTTTACTACGTAGGTGCCCATGTCGTTATTTATAGCAGCTTTTCCTGCAAGTAATACCGCTTCTGGAGGCGCCGGGCCAGGTCGTCCAGCTCGTCCCGGGAATGGATGCCGAACCTCGCGAGGACATCGGCCTCGAAAAACATGAGGTCCATTCCCTTTGCTTCCAGATAGCACAGCTGATTGGCCAGGTATACGATCATGACCGTGTCCCGGTTGACTATTTCGGGATGCAGGGGCGCGTGGTGATACCTGATGCTTTCCACGAGTTCATCGGGGAAATTCCATTTCTCGGCGATGAGGGAGCCGATGGTGGAATGGCTCATGCCGATATAGATCTCCTCCAGGATGGTCGTGGTCCTGATCTTACGGTTCCTGACGATGTCCGATATCTGCTCCACCAGCGGCAGATCGGTCGACAGGAGCACGATCTTCCCGATATCGTGGAGGAGCCCCGCGATGAAAACGGTGTCGGCCAGCTTCCCGCACCCGTTTTCGAGGGCGATCCGGCGCGCGTAGTAGGCGGTTTTGTTGCAGTGATCCCACACCTGTTCGAACTTCCGGTAGCGCTTGTCAAGGATCTTGCGCGACGCCGATGCCACCAGGAGCGACTCCAGGTTTTTCATGCCGATGACCATGATGGCTTCGCCGATCTTGTTGATCCGCTTGCCGGTGATAAAGCCGGCGGAATTTGACAGCCTGAGGACGTCCGCGGCCAGCGACGGATCGAGGGATATCTTATCCGAAAGGGCCTCAATGGACGTATCGGGATTGTTGCAGAGGGATCGCAGCTCCAGGATGTTCTCGGGGAACGTCGGCAGTGTCTTGACGTCGTCCAGGATCCTGTTTCCTATTTCCGATGTTATCTCGGGGCCCTTCAGCATGGAGGGGATAACTATCGCGATTTTCAGCAGGTCGCCGTCAGCCCGGATGCTGAAATTACCGGTATCAATGCCGGCATTCTTGAGCAGCATCACCGACAGAATAATTCCCAGTCCCGCGCCCTCCGACTCGTCATACATGTTCTCGTAAGCCTCGGCGAAATTTCCGCATTCCGCGGCCTTCCTGGCCCGGAACATCATCCGATCCAGCTCCACCGGAAGGACCCGGGCGTTATTGCTGATTTCAAGGACGACCCCGGACCCGGTCCTATGAAGCTTGATGACGATCCGGAAGGGGCTTGCGAGGAGCCTTTCCCTGAGGAGCTCCGGGCGGTAGACGACCTTTTTGAATTTCCGCATCCCCTTCTGGTAGTCATCGCCGTTGTTGATGTCCAGCTTCATCTCCTTGAAGCTGACGCGCTTCATGTTCGCCTTCATCGCGTTTTGCACCAGTTCCCGTACCACCGACTCAAAGGTATCATAGAGGTAGGCCATATCAATGCGGGAAAGGACCTTGGCGAGAAGGGAATTTATATCGACTTCAATATCCCGGGTCAAATACTGAAAGCTGAAATAGACCTCTTCCCCGCGGTCAAACTGTTTTGCCAGGGCTGATGAATCAAGCATTTCGGGCACTCGTATGATATGATCGCGCCGGCTCGGCACATGACGCTACACTACTTTAATCGTCACGGGATTAATGTAAAGTTAAATATTGTATTTTCATTTTTTTGGCGCCATCGACCGGCGGAGGGGTCCCGCCGGCGGCAACTGCCCGGTACAGGCGGCTGATATGCCCCGCCGATTCCATGGGGGCCGCCTTGTTTTCATGGGCCGCGGAGGACACACCCTCGGGAATGACCAGCTCGGTCCCGTCCCTTTCGAGGATATCGAAAAACCTCCTCGTGTACCCGCGGACCCTGAAACCGCCGGCAAGGTAGCAGCGCCGCACCGGCAGGCGCTTCATGAGAAGACCGTATCCGGCCATATTCCTGTAGTCCGGGTCGGTAATGTGGAGCTCCACCTCGCGGGGCGATGAAGCGGAGATGATTTTTAACAAATCATTCGCAAAGGCCCTGTCGGGAACCTGGCCGGCAATGGACAGTGTCGCTCCCTTCTTCAGCACCATGCAGGCGCCGGCGTCATGCCTCACCACGATGACCGAATCCCTCGCCATGCCGGGGATGCCGAGGGATAGCCAGGCAATGGCAACGGCGGCCGCGACCAGGAGAGACGCCATGCGCCTGGCTCTCAATCCCGGGACCAGTGGCGCAGCCAGGAGGCAGAAAGCCGCTATAAGGGCCGGTCCTGCCGCGGCCACGTAAAAGTGACCGTCCAGGCCCGACATGAATTCCACGATCATCCCGCACAGTCCGTAGACAAGGTCCACGGCGCGGCCGGCCCAGAGACCTATCCCGGACACGATGGAGAGCGCGTGGGCCGCGAGAGAAGCGACGAGGAGCAGGGACATGAGGGGGACCACGATGATGTTGGAGAGCAGGCCCGCCAGGTTGAGCTCGTTCAATCGAACCAGGAGGACCGGTATGATCAAAAGCTGCGCCGCGATGGTAAGGGCCAGGGGATTTGATATGAATCCCGGCAGCCAGGACAGGGTTTTGCGATAGGAGCCGTGAAAGAGGAGGATCCCCAATGTTGCTCCGTAGCTCAGCTGAAATCCCAGCCCGAAGATCTCATGGGGAAAGAGAAACAGGATCGCGGCGCCGGACAGGAAAAAAGTGTTGAAGATATTCACTTCCCTGCCGGCGATGCGCTGCGCCGCATACATGAAGAACATGATGCAGGACCGGAGAAGGCAGACGGGCATGTCGGTCATGTACATGTAGAGGAACACCGCGATGACCGCCGCGGCCATTATGATCCTGCGATTGACGCGGATGATCCCCAGCAGGAAGAGCGGGATGGCGGCAATGACGCCCACATGGAGGCCCCCGGCGGACAAAATATGAAAAACGCCCGCCCGCTTGTAATCGTTCATGGTTATCTTGTCGATGTAGTCCTGGTTCCCGAAATAAAGGGCCTTGACCATGGCGGATGTTTTCCGGTTGAATAGCCTGTCGCAATTCGATGCGAGCCTCTTCCGGGCTCCTTCCCTGAAGGAGGACCCGGCCTTGGCGATCGTGATGGATTTGCCTTCGAGATAGAAGACATGGCGGATGCCTTTCATGAGAAGGGTGCGGTTCGAGGATGACAGGCCATCTCCACGTGCCGTCACTTCCCTGGGCCTGGCCGCAAACCTTATCGTGTCCCCCTGGCCCATGGACCCGCCGGTAACGCGGGCCAGGCCATGACGCGCGGCATCGCCCCCACCCTCTTTCCAGAAACGTATTCCGGCCTCACGGTAATACCGCTTTTCAATGACGCTTTCGACATGGGCGGTCCAGGTTTCAAGGCCGGGCGCGGCGCCCCCGCCGGCCACGGCGTCCCGTATCCTGCCGCATGCCAGGACCGATAACGCGCAGGCAAGGGCCGCCATGACTGTGGCGCGCAGGGTATTCGAGGGGATGACGGCGCGTCCCGGCGCGGCCTTTATCTTCAATGCATTGAAATAGACGAGCGGGGCAACGGCGCAGGCCGCCCCCACCATGGCCGGCCCGGCGGCATTGACCTCCCCGTCAAGAAAATACGAATAGGAGAGCAGTATCGTACCGCACAACATCATGAAGATGAAGCACGAGGGAACGAATATCATTCTCCACAAAGGGCATGCCGCGGCTTTTATCAGGCATTTCTTGATAATTGGAACGCATGAGATATCCATGGTCTTCATACAAGCATACCGTAGCGTAAATTTTACCGGTGATCGAGGGGGAAACGATTGAACTTACTTTTTTTCTATCTTTGTCATTTCGAACCCCGACGTGCGGGGTGAGAAAACCTGGATGTGGCACATCCTTGTTATGATTTCTCCACATCCCGGCATGCCGGGATTCGTCGAAATGATAGTTCGAAACGGCTTATTATGTTCGGCCGACTTCGGGTCATCGTATATTCATGGGATTCTTTACAATCTGCGCGCCCTTTGGAACCTTGAAATTGAAGAGACCCTCCCTCACGTCGGCCTTGCCGCTCACGTCCGAAAGGGAGAAGCTGATGATCCTTCCGTCTTCGCGCTTGAAGATGGCGCCCCTCAGCATGTAGGTGCCGTCAACGCTCAGGATGATCTCCCGGTACTGCTTATCGTCGCTCTTCAGCTTGATGGTATATCCCGACTCATTGCCGGCCGCTATGCCGTTATACCCGGCCACAAGCCCCACGATCCCGCCCGACGAAGATCCCTTCGCCAGCTCCTGGATGCCGCACATGTTGGTCCCGGGGCTGTAGATCCAGAGGGTCTTGCCATTGGAGACCAGTATCTTCTCGGTCGGGCTGGTGAATTTTACATACACCTTGTCCGGCGACATATATTTGAAGCTGCCTGAATAGGTCTGACCGTCCAGGGAGGTCCAGGAAATGACGCCGGTCAGTTTTCCGATGCGGCGCATTCTATTGCTGAATTTCTCCACAGCCTCCTCGCCCGTGATGGAAAAAAGAGCGGTTGAGCAGAGGAGGGTGATCACTATGATTGGCATTCTAAGACGCTTCATGTCCGTGTCCTTTGTCTAGTATAACGATCAAACAGGAAAAATCGAAAATTTTTTTCCAGAAAAATCCCAGGGTTGGATTTTTTCTGGAAACTGTTCAAAAAACCATACTTATTAGCTGATATGTTTTATTTCAAGAAATTAATTACATGTTTTACTCTGACCCCTTGCCGCCTGAAAAGCTGAATACCGGACAGCACCCTGGGAAATAGCGTGTGTGGGATTTTGTCGCATAATGTTTTGCGCGCTCTGATAGGTGCGGGTTTAAACCCGCACCTATCAGAGCGCTGCGGTCAAATATTATGCTTGAAATTATCGGACTTCCCCATTCAAATAGAAGGTCCTGGAGCCATGCCATGCCAAAGAGACAAGTTTCCATTAAGAAATACCTGATCTTTCTCATCATAGTCGGGGCAGGAGTCTATTCGTATTTTAACAGCCAGGAAGTATACTCCTATTACATGAAGATCTATTATGAAAAATTCCGGGGGCTGACCATCGAACAGCAGATAACCAAAGCGGAAGAATTATATACGAACAAGGAATATGAAAAGCTGGAAAAATATCTCAAAGACCTGATGATGGCCTACCCGGAAAACAGCGATCTCCGCAGGCTCAAGGGATTGAACCTGATCAAGCTCGGCAGGCGCAGCAACGGCGCGGAAGCTATTCTCGACACATCGGATGAGGAACCGATTCCGGAAAAGATACTCGAGGAAACGGTCCTGACCCTCTTTGAACAGGGACAATACCGGGATATCGAGAGAATCTTCCATAAAAGAAAGCCGGGCACGAACCCGAACCTGCTCTTTTGCTATGGAGTTGCCCTCTTCGAAACCGGGAACCACGAAAAGGCGTCGGAATATTTAAAGAAAGCCATCAAGGAAGGAAGGACGGACTACAGCGCCTACCTTTACGCCGGAAAAGCCCTGGAGAAAAAAGGGGACACCAGAGGCTCATTGCCCTACCTTGAACAGGCCCACGATATGAAGGAAGAAGACACCGATACGGCCCGGGCCCTGGCCAACGCCTATCGCAGGCTGGGCCGTTATGACGATTCCGCCAGGATTCTGCGCAAGATCAAGGAATGACAAGAGATCATCAATAGGCTTTGAAAGTCGCGCCGACCCCCCACGTCCATGCCATCTTGTTCATCTTGACCGAATTATGGAACATGCGGTCCTTGATATAAAAATAGTAGGCGATGGCGGATTCCATGGTGACGCTGTTTGAGGTCGTAATCTTGACCCCGGCGCCGAAGCCGACCCTGGCAAGGTCCGGGTCAAGGGGATTCTGGGTCCGGGGATATTTCTCCTGGGTCGAGTAGGAGATCCCCATGCTGGGCACGACCCCGCTGACATTGAACTCCATGGTAAAACCGACGCTGTGCCTGTTCTTATACTTGTAGTTCTGGGAATTCCCGTTCGCTATCAGGGGGAGCGCGGCCCAGGCTGAAGCGTTCCACAGGACCATGGCCCAGTCAAGATAGCCGATTTCATGATTGCCGGTAAGGATATTCTTCGTTCCATACCTTCTTTCACCGGTAAAGGCGACCTGGTAGGAAAACTGCAGCGACGCCCCGTCGCCGGTTTTGATGTTAAAGCCGATAAGAAGGGAATCGGGATAGCGCTGCTCAGTCATATGGGTATAGTTGTACTTGACGTTCTTTTCCTTGCCGCGGGTGATCACCTGGGTCTCGTAGAATGCCGCCAGCACAAACTTGTTGGGGGGCCCGATCATAAATCCGGCAAAGCCCGACCAGCCGAAGGCATTTCTCTCGATCTTATCAATGGTTCCCAGGCCGGCCACGCCGGCCGAGCGGTCTGCCCTGTAATAACTGCAGGAAATGCCGCCGGCAAAAGAAAAGGAATCGGCGACGGCAAAGGCGCCCCCCACCCTCCCCTGGAGCCAGTACCTGCTCGCCTTCACGTAAGATACCATCGGCAGTTCCACCGATCCGGCCCGCGCCGTCAAACCCAGGCCCCTGAGCGCGCCCATCTGGACCGCGTCAAGGTCAAGCCCGAGATAACCGACAATCGGCATGCTCCCCTGGGGCTTCCTGAATTCAAGCAATTCAACGCCCTCGGGCATGGAGAGGGAGATGAAAACCGCACCTTTGCCCTTCTTGAAGGCCGCCGCGAAATTCGGGATGAACCATGAGGGCTTCTTGTCTTCGCCGTTCATGTGCGAAACGGAATAAGCGGTGGTTTTCGTCATGAGCTGATATCCGACATCAATGTAGAATCCATCCTTGATGCCGGCGATACCAGCCGGATTGTAATACAGGGCATCCAGGGTACCGACCGCGGCCGCCCGGCCCTGGGTTCTCATGAAGGCAACGGTGCGACTTAATTCCGACGCCAGAAGGCCGTCATCAAGGAATGCCAGTACAAAAAAAAAGGCCGCTATAAATACCCTGAGATATTTCATCGCACAGTCCATTGTGGGAAAAGTACACGGATAGCCGCACTTATGCATCAGCGCGGCAATCATGCAATCATATTTTTATGATACAGCTGTTATTTACGCATCAACCCCGATTCGATCCCGGATAGCTCCATGGCGGAATGAAAGTTTACTCTGGCCCCATACCGCAATGATCACTTATCAAGAATGAAAAATTCAGTCCGCCTGTTCTTCTGCCTGCCGCTGACGGTTTTATTATCCCCGATGGGCCTGTCGGGCCCGAAGCCCACGGCGGCAAGGCGTTCCGGGCTGATGCCGTTCTTGATCATGTATTCCCTCACCGCATCGGCCCTTCGCTCGGAAAGCTTCATGTTATGCTGCCGCGTACCGGTACTGTCGGTATGTCCCCTGATCTCGAGGCGGATCTTTTTGTTCCGCTTCAAGCCGTCGATGATCCGGTCAAGGATATTGAGCGACTCCTTCCGGAGATAGGCCTCATTGATCTCGAAATGGATATTATCGACGACGATGCCCTTGCCCTTCTCGATCTTATCGAGCTGAATCGAGGTTTCCCTGTCCTTGCGCGATACGATGGCCTTCTTCGGGATATACCCGTCGGAATCCGCCGTGATTTCCACATCATCCGAGTCAGGGACCATTATCTCCTGGTCCGGGCCCTTCAGGGCGATCCTGCTGGAATAAGCTATTTTGCCCTGGTCCCATTTTTTTATCTCGACAGTGGCGGATATGGGGTTCTTTGAATCATCCGTCACGGTAATTTTCAAGGGCCGCAGGTCGCTCTTTTTATCCAGCTTAGGCTCCTTCTCCTTTTCTTTGTCCTTGTCTATCTGCCTATCAATCTCCTTTTTTTTGTTCGCATCATGGTCCGGCAAAGCCTTGTCATCCGGCTCCTTCTTGTTATAGGGATCATAAATCGTGCTTCCGCCGTCGATAATGCGGGGGTAATAATCGGTGCCCACGGCATACAGATAGTTGCCGGCGGGAAGGAACATGATGCCGCCGGACGCCGCGGGCTGATAGGCGCCCCCGGGAAAGGGAGGAACGAATTCCCATAAGGCATTCTTTTGCTCGAAGCGGAGCGCCCGCAGCCTGGCGTAGGACAGGTCCCTGTCCCCCACTCTCTTCTTGATGGTGCTTGCGAGGTAAATCTGGTCCCGGATGGTCACGAAGTAGGGGCTCGATTTTTCCCCCAGGTCGATGGTGGCATTGATGCCGCCATCGGCCGGATTGATAATGACCACCTGGCGGTTATCGGCGGTAAACAGAATCTCCCTCTCGGTGAAACTCGGATTGGACGTGATGGTTTCCCCGTAGCTTTTTTCCCACATCTTTGCCCCATCGGCCAGGTTGAAGCAATGGACGACATTGCCGGATGCGAGATAGACCTTTTGCTGGTACACAACGGGGGAAAAGATACGCACCGGCTTGGCCACAGGCTGAGACCAGACGACAGCGCCGGTTTCAGCGTTAAGGCAATAGAGGGTGAAGGTGTTTTTTAAATAGTCCATGGATTGTGTGAATATATAATCATCATAAAACGAAGGATAGCCGCTGTAGGATTTCACATTCCGGTTATCCCATTTCAGGTGGCCCTGGAGGATCTCACGGGACATGAAGACATTGCGGGTGCCGTAGTAAATCATCTCGTTATTAATAACGGGGTCAGAGTAAATGCCATCGACAAGGGTCGTTGAGTGCTTGGACGGATCCCAATCCTTATTGTCGCCGGGTTGCCATCGGGATATTTTCTTATTATAAGAGCTATCCCTGGTAAAGAGATCCTTCTCATCCCGCATACCGGTCCGCGCCCAGAGTACGGTGCCGGACCTCTTATCAAGACAATAGATGGTAAAATTATCGGTGAGAATAAGCCGATGTCCTTTTACAAGAGGGTATTTAACTTTTCCAGCCGATTTTTGGTTTGGATTAAATTGGGCGGACAGGGTTGTCAGGTTTATCTTCCAATTAAGTTTTCCGGAATCCTCATCGAGGCAGTAAATATTCTTTTTAACATCAACAAAAAAGACCATCCCGTCAGAAATGATAGGATTATAAACCATGTCAGAGGCCTGGAAGAGCCATTTCAGGTTATTGTTCTTTACGGTGATCTCATCATTATTTCCGGTATAGAATATATTGCCTTTATATACCGGCCAGTCCGATGCTGATAAGGCATCCATAACTGTAAAAAAGGATACTATCAACAAGAAAAATAGCCGCTTCATAATACCCACCTTGCAAAAATCCCTTTTATTAATTTTACCCTGACCCTGATAATAGCGCATAAATTTGCATTCCGGATAATATACATGAATTGGAGAGTTAAAGCAAATAAAAAATCCAAGCAATTTATGGATATTATTAAGGTAGCAGTATAATTTTAGGGGGGGGGCATGGAGCCATCCCGGCGAGCAGGCGACATGGATGTCGCCGATTCCGCCGAGTCAACATGGTGCGCTGGCCAGGAGGGCCGAGTGCAGAGCCGCGACAGGAAGTCGCATTTGGCTCTGCTTATACGAGGCGGACGAGCGGGATGGCCCATGACCCCCTAATTTACGACTGCTACCTATTATTAACCAGTATATCATGACATTTTTTCTTTAAAAATAGTGACTCTCCCAGCAGCAAGCTATGGGGGTACTAACCCCCAAAAGATAAAAAAATGAGGGTCAGAGCAAAAAAATAGTGACTTGCAGAAAGAAAAATAGAGGAATATGAGTAACGAAGATATTTACTCTGACCCGGTAATTTCCATAGGGAGACAAGTCATGACAGCACAAAAACCAACCCGTGAAGAAGCGCTATCATTGCTGCACGAATACAATAAAACCGACAACCTGATAAAACATGCCCTGGCTGTTGAAGCAATTATGCGATACCTGGCCAAAAAACATGGCGAGGATGCGGATACATGGGGGATTGTGGGACTTGTTCATGATCTGGACTACGAGCGGTTCCCGGAGAAGCACTGCGCCATGAGCCAATCGATTCTCCGCGAAAAAGGCTGGCCTGAAGAACATATCCGGGCAGTCGCAAGTCATGGATGGGGCATGTTCACCGACATAGAGCCGCAATCTCTGATGGAAAAGACCCTTTATGCGGTGGATGAATTGAGCGGGCTTATCATAGCCGCTGCGCTGGTCCGTCCATCCCGGAGCCTCATGGACCTGGAGGCTTCGTCGGTAAAAAAGAAATGGAAGGACAAGGGCTTTGCCGCCGGCGTTAACAGGGCCGTGATCGAAAAAGGAGCATCGATGCTGGGGATTGAGCTTTCGGAACTTATTAAGGATTCGATTATGGGATTGAGGGAAATAGCAAGTGAGCTGGGACTTGCGGGCAATCCAGGGGGGAACTGATTTCCATAATACCGGGGGTCAGAGCAACTTTTGACCGTAAAATCTACTCTGACCCCTTTGTTTCATTCTTCACTATAAGTTACTCTGGCACCGCGCCAATCACTGTTTCTTCCGTACCTTCTTCACCACAACCACCGCAACCAGCGCAATAACACCAATAACGACCGCGCAAAGGGCGGCGCCGATCCAGGTCATATAGGTGCCGCCTTTAAGCAATGAGACAGGGTTCAGACTCGGTTCCGCCACGGCTCTTCCCAGCTTGCCCTTATACTTGTCCGGTATTTCCGGAATACCGTCGCCATTGGTGTCCTTGAAACTGCGCACATACTCCATGAGGCCCACCCATTGTTTCACCTCCTGGATGCCGGGTTTTTTCGGATCGGCATCGACAAGAGCTTTCGCAAGGTCATCAAAGGGCTTGCCGTTCCGGTCCTTGGGAACGATTTTGAGGATATTCATCGTAAAATTACCGACTATTTCCAGAAAAGCGGCATTATACATATTGGCGGTCACACGGTAGAGCTTTTTATTGGAGTCAGAGTAATCAAGAGGCCTGTATCCCCCCTCGTCATTTCCTATCTGGATGGATGTGACCCGGTCAAAGATCATCCTTCGAGGATTGTAGGTGAATTTAAGCCCCGATATCTGGAGAAAATAATCATACCCTTTTAAGGGGTTGATGCTGGTAAGGATTTCCAGTGCCTTCTTCAACTCTGATCCGTAAAGATATACGGCGGTCATCGGATAGCCCATGGTGTCGTCCTTGCCTATGCCGAGGGGAAGGGCGTTAAAGAGATCGCAGACGGCGATCTTTCCCGTTTTCCCCTTTACCACCGGGTCCCTGATAAGTCCGTTGGAGTCCACCGCCACGACGACTTTCGTTTCGGGATCCCGCGGATCATAGGCGAACCTGTTCACATACCAGAGGCTCGCGTCGGCGATAAGGTTTCCCAGGTTCGATTCCTCCTCGGCGATGTTCAGGTCAAAATCATGATAGGCGATGACCGTGTCAAAAGCAAGCCTGACCGGAGCCAGCACCGTTCCGGTGATTTCGTTTTTAAATCCGTTTATTACGGTGGTTATGGCATTATCACCCGCAATCTTGTCATCGATCTCGACAATGCGGTATCCCCCGAGGGCCACCGCGCCGTCCTTGACGGTGATATCCATGATGCCGACCCAGAGGCCATAGCACCAGGCCTGCACGATAATGGTCTTCCCCTCGCGGATCGGTTCTTTCACCGGCGTATGGGTGTGACCGCTGATGATGATATCGATGCCCGGCACATCGCGGGCCAGCCGCACATCCTCCGATTTCGACAAGTTTTCAAGATTAATCCCGCTATGGGAGAGGCAGACCACGAGATCTACCTTTTCCTTGTCGCGCAGCAGAGCAACCATCTTCTTGGCGGTTTCCTTGGGATCGCCGAACGTAACCGGCTTCGAGAAAGGAGCCACTTCAGCCGCGTCCTTGCCCATGAGACCGAAAAATCCTATCTTAACTCCGCCGGCATTGAGAACCGTGTAGGGCTTCACGATCCCGGCCTTGAACACCTCTTCGAGGGTATTGTCCCGCTCATCCTTTTCGCTAAAAACAACATTGGATGAGACAATGGGTGGGAGCCCGCCATATTTTTTCGCTGAATTGAGGATCCTCGCCAGGCCCGCCGGCTTGAGGTCAAACTCATGGTTGCCCAGCGTCACGACATCGTACCCCATATCTTTCAAAAGCCTTAGCTCAAGGGCCCGGTCGCGGCTGATCATATGGAAAAGCGACCCCATGAGATAATCGCCGGCATCGACGGCCAGCACCGGATTGCTCCGCTCGGCCCGGGTGTTTTTTATCACGGTCATGATCCGCGCCCACCCGCCTTTTGTATTGTCGTCGTTGGCCTGGGGCGTGTAATCGATATTGGGATAAAAGCCGAGAAGATGGGAATGCAAATCGTTGGTATGCACCAGGGTGATCTTCTGCTCTTTTGCGGATAACATCGTGGGGATACTGACAAGAACAACAAGGGCCAGGAGTGTGATATTTTTCATGGCTGCTCCTCATGATGGTGGATTTCCACAGTGACACTGCAGTAATCATTGCCGATCAGATGATTAATTTCAACCATATTTTTATCGACAGCCCGGTTTACGCCCGCAGGGCCTGCGCCTATATTGTCTTGACAACAAGGGCGCGGGCATAGTAGCATAATGCAATATCAGTTCGCGAAGAAATCCTTGAAGAAAAAAACCCATCTTCCCATATTGATCATCATCCCCCACGGAGGGTGCAGGGTTCCGGAGGAATTTTCCGGCTATGAAGCGGTGAGCAAGTTCGACCTGCTGATACAGGCGGACACCTGCGCCAATGACATCTTCTCCTTCGAAGACCGGGTTGCCGGCACCATTGACACCGACATCTCGCGGCTCTTCGTCGACCTGGACCGTCAGTACAAGTCCCTGCCGCCGGTCCAGGACGGCGTCATTAAAAAATCAACGCTCCACGGAAAACCTGTCTTCAGGGACACCATGTTCCCCGACGAGATAGCTATTGCCAACGTGCTGCATCGTTACTGGTTCCCCTTTCACGAAGCGATCCGGAAGATCATGGAAACGGGCGGCCTCAGGCTGGTACTGGACTGCCATACCATGCTGGCCGTGGGCCCCGCCGTCTCCCGTGACCCGGGAAAGCCGCGGCCCCTCATACTGCTGGAGCGCATCATAAGCGATAAGGAACAATCCGTATCAACCTGCAAGCCGGAGATCGCGGCGAGCCTGATGGAGCACCTGAAAAAATCATTTTCCGGCGTCGAGGGAACCATCGCCGAGAAATTCACCATGGCCGATGAGCCGTCGTCCGGCTATATACACAGGCATTACGGGACCGGCCCGATCCCCATGATACGCCTGTCACTGTCGCGCTCCCTTTTTCTCAATGACACCTATTTCAGCTATGATTACATGCGGGTCGACGAAATACGCATACGGCAGCTCCGCGACCTCCTGTGGGGCGCCATAGAAAAATTCTATCTGAAGAATTTCCAATAAAAAACCCCGAGGCGTACCGCGGGGTTTTTGTCGCAAAATGGTTTGATGACGTGCCGTTATTTTGACACTGGGGTCTTGCCCATCTTTTTCGCCATCTCCTGGGACGCCTTCATGACTTCCGGATCCATCATGTATTTCATCATCTTCATCGACACGGTGAGAAGCTTCTGGGCCATCTGCTCGAGCTTGTCGAACTCCTCTTTCAGCTCCTTCGGAGGGTTCTTCTTGTCCATTGTCTTCAGCTCGGGATACTTCTTCTCGATCTCATCGCCCTTCTTGGAGAGCTTTTCCATCTTGTTGCCAAGCTCGGTGATCGCCTCCGCCACCTCTTTGGCGCTGTTCGCTTTCTCAAGGGCGGAAATGTAATTCTCGTTGGCCTTGATGACATCATTCAGGTATTCTTTCAGGTCGCCGTATTTACCCGCCGGCTTACATCCGAAACTGATAAAGGCGAACACGGATGCGATGGTGAGAGCCATAATTTTTTTCATAATAGCAAAACTCCTTTGTATTAATACTGATTACATCTGATGACTTCATCAAGATGTTTTATATGAAACCGTCCGGCATTACAGTCATAATCTCAAATTATGTCAAACCTAAAATATACTCGTAGGCCTCCAGGGCCGCCGTGGCCCCGTCCGCCGCCGCCATGACGATCTGTCGCTTTGACCCGCTCCTGAGATCGCCGGCGGCAAAAAGTCCCGGGATCGAAGTTTTCATGTTGATGTCCGTTTTGACACCGCGGCTTTCGTCAAGAACCTCTTTCGGGAGGTACCCGGTATTGGCGTCGAAACCTATGAAAACAAAAACGCCGTCGACAGCCAGCGTTGATTGCCCGCCGGTTTTCACGTTCTTTATCGCCAGGCTCTCGACTTTTGTCGCGCCATTGATCGATTCCACCACGGTATCCAGGACCGGTTCGATTTTACCGCTGGCCAGAACCCTGTCCTGTAAAATCTTGACGCCCCTGAACCTGTCTCTCCGGTGGACGAGGTATACCTTGCTGGCGAAACGCGTCAAAAAATGCGCCTCTTCGAGGGCCGTGTTTCCCCCGCCGATTACAGCGCAGACCCGCTCCTTGTAGAAGGCCCCGTCACAGGTGGCGCAGAACGACACGCCATGACCGAGGTACTGCTCCTCACCGGGCACGCCGAGCCTGCGGTAGGATGCGCCGGACGCAGCGATCACGGTCTTGCCTTCGATCACGCCGGCATCGCTCAGGGTGACCCTGAAAACGCCGGTGTCCGCGTCCCGCGAGAAGGAAGCGACGTCACCGCTCACGATCTCCGCCCCGAGACGCCGGGCCTGGTTTTCCATCCGCGACATGAGCTCCCATCCGGCCACAGGCTCCTCGAAGCCTGGATAGTTCTCAACTTCGTAGGTGTTCATCACCTGGCCGCCGGGAGAAAGCTTCTCGATGACCGCCAGGTCCAGGCCTGACCTGATTCCGTAGATCGCGGCCGTGAGTCCGGCAGGGCCGGCGCCGATAATTACAAGGTCCTTCATTCGTACCCTCCCTGAATGAAAAAAGAGATGAAATGTAGAATTGATAAACAAGGAGAATTATTGCAAGTAAAATTATGCTTGAAAAATCCGCAATTTTTCTGTATCCTGTAAATGATAATACATAATAGCCTTGTTGCATAATTAATTATAATTAATCATATGAGCCCCCGCCGCCGAAGGCGGCGGGGGCTCATATCGTTGATTATTAAATTACGCAACAAGTTTAATACTTATTATTCAGGAAATTATCATGAAACAAATTGAAGATAAAACCCTTGAAGGAGCCAGGAAAAAATTCATCTTTTCGATGGTCCTCCTCGGCCTGGCCATCGTTTATCTAATATCGCCCATTGACATCATTCCCGACGTGATATTCCCGGCCGGCTATCTTGAAGACATCCCCCTGCTCCTGACCACGGCCCTGTACGCCGGCTACACCTACCGCAAGATGAAAAAATCACAGGACCGCGAGAAAGAGAACGTCTGACCGCTGGTTTTCCCGGGACGCCTCTCCATATCACTGGCACCGCCGTATAAAAAAAAGGGAGGCCGGTGGCTCTCCCTTGATTTGGAGGATCTTCAGGATAGTAAGGCGCGATAATAAATATCAGAACTCTTCGAATCCCTCCTGCTTGAGGATATCGGTCATTGAACCGCCATCCGCATTGCTCAAGGCATTAGGATTCGCTGCTTTTATCCGGCCGTTGCCGTTTCCCTTGTCCTTCTTTTTTGCAGCTTCATAGGCCCCGGCCGAATGATTCTGTCTCGCCGGTTTCCCCGCAACGTCAACGGTCCTCTTGGTGATTTTAAACTTCTGCACCATGGCCAGAAACTCCTGGGCCTGGTTCGACATCTCTTCACTGGACGATGCGGTCTCTTCAACCAGGGCCGCGTTCTGCTGGGTCATGCTGTCCATTTCCGATATGGCGCTGTTGATCTGGCCGATACCCTGCTTCTGTTCCATGCTCGCAGCGGCGATTTCCGAAATTATCTGCGCGGTGGTCGTGGCCGCTTCGGCGATATCGTTCAGGGCGCCGCCCGTATCCTTGACCAGCTCGGTGCTCTTCCCTACCTTGGAAACAGTGTCGTTGATGAGAGATTCGATCTCCTTGGCCGCGTTGCCTGACCGCTGGGCCAGGTTCCGCACCTCGCCGGCGACCACGGCAAAGCCGCGGCCCTGCTCTCCGGCCCGGGCGGCCTCGACTGCCGCGTTCAGCGCCAGGAGGTTCGTCTGGAAGGCGATCTCGTTGATCACCGCTATGATGTCGGCGATCTTTTTGCTGGACGCGTTCATCTCGATGATGGAATTGACGGCTTCAAGGGCCACCCTGTTCCCATCCTTGGATTTCCCCGCTCCCGCTTCGGTCAATTCCTGGGCCTTCACGGCGTTATCGGCGTTCTGGTTAATGGTCGCCGTGGCCTCTTCTATGGTGGACGCGATCTCTTCCAGGGAGGAGGCCTGTTCAGCCGTGCGCTGGGACAGGGTCTGGTTGCCGGTGGCTATCTGTTCAATCGCCTGGGCCAGGTTCTGCGACCCCGTGGAAACATTGTAGAACATTTCGTCGAGGTTCGCCGCGGCCCTGTTCAGGGCGGCGACCATCTGGCCTATCTCGTCCTTCTGGTTGAGATTGATTCTCTTAGTCAGGTCGCCCTCGGCCATGGTGCCGGCAAAATCGAGGCTGAGGCGGACCGGCCTGGTGATGCTCCCGGATATCAGCATCGATACGGTGACGCCGATCACCAGGGAGAGCACAAAGAGACCAGCCACGAGAACCATTCCGGTCCTGATAGAGGCGAAGATGCTCTTTTCACTCTGGACGACTTCATCCATTACTTTTGCACTGATGGCAGTCAAACTGGACCGAACATTCTTTAAGTGAGTTATGATTTCTTCATTGTATATCCTGTTGGCGGCTTGCCTGCCCCCCTCACCGTTTCGCAGCGATTCTTTGACATTAATGACCTCTCTGTGAAGAGCGAGGTGGGGTTCCTCCATTTTGGCAAGCTCGGTCTTAAGCTCCGGCATCTCCCGCTCAACGCGCTTCCGGGCCTCACTATAGTACCATTCTCCGAGCTTGCATTTATGGCCGTCTGTTTGAGCCTCTATTGCATCGCTTTTTCCGGCCAGGATCCCCTTAGAGACCTGCGCCGCCCAATCCAGGTGATTGATCTCCTTTTCTTTCATTAAATCCCTCAAATCCTGCTTAACCTGATTGCGGGTGATGGAATTTTTGATGTTATTCATCTGAACAAAGGACCAGACGCTGATCATGGAGAGAAGGAAAAGAACAAGGCCAAATCCAATACCAAGCTTCATTCTTATGCCAATATCATTGAATTTCATGAAATGCCCCCTATGTTAGTAATACATTATTTTCTAAAAATCTTATTTTACACTAATACCAAAAGTACCATGGAACAAAGAAATCGGATATAATTGTTCCCATTATATCAATGAAAGGCTTATTACTTCTTTTTTTGTAAGGAGATTCCCCTAAATACACGCATACAATAATAGTTATGCCTGGCAATAGCCTGGTGTCCCGGTGTCAGAGCAATAGAAAAAAAGGGAGAACGGTGAGTTCTCCCTTAAGTATGTGGGATATGCGGTTAGTGAGAGACGAGGTAATAAAGTATCAGAACTCTTCGAATCCCTCCTGCTTGAGGATATCGTTCATTGAACCGCCTTCGGCTTTTTTTGCGATTTTCGGTTCAGTCGATTTCATCCGGCCGTTGCCGTCTTTCTTTTCTTTTTTTGGCTCCGCCCCGGGAGTCTTGGCCGCGGCCTTCAGGTGCAGCTCACGGTGCTTCTGGCTGTAGGCGCCGTTCTTTATCTCATCGCTGATCTTGAAGCGCTGCACCATGTCCAGGAGCTCCGCTGCCTGGTTCGCCATCTCTTCGCTGGCGGACGCGGTTTCTTCCACCAGGGACGCGTTCTGCTGGGTCATGGTATCCATCTCGGTAATGGCGTTGTTGATCTGGTTGATCCCCTGCTTCTGCTCCATGCTCGCGGCAGCGATCTCGGTGATGATCTGGACCGACGTCTTGGCCGCCTCGGCGATCTCGTTCAGGGCGCTCCCCGTCTTGTTCACCAGCTCGGTGCTCTTGTCAACCTTGCTGACCGTGTCCTTGATGAGGGTTTCGATCTCCTTGGCGGCGTTGCCGGACCGCTGGGCCAGGTTCCGCACCTCGCCGGCGACCACCGCGAAGCCGCGGCCCTGCTCTCCTGCCCGGGCGGCCTCGACTGCCGCGTTCAGCGCCAGGAGGTTCGTCTGGAAGGCGATCTCGTTGATCACCGCTATGATATCGGCGACCTTCTTGCTCGATTCATTCATATCCGTGATGGATGACACCGCCTCGACGGCTATCTTGTTACCTTCAACGGACTTGACCGAACCCGTCTCCGTGAGATCCCGGGCCCTTCCGGCGTTATCCGCGTTCTGGTTGATGGTGGCCGTGGCCTCTTCGATCGTGGAGGCTATTTCCTCGAGGCTCGAAGCCTGCTCGCTGGTGCGTTGCGACAGGTTCTGGTTGCCGCTGGCGATCTGCTCCACCGCCTGGGACAGGTTCTGCGAGGAAACGATGACATTGGATATGAGATTTTCGAGACTGTCGGCGGCGCTGTTCAACGCCTTGGCGAGGCGGCCCAGCTCATCTTCCTGGTCGAGGTCGATCCTCGTGGTGAGATCGCCGTCGGCGAGCTGCTGCGCAAACCCGAGGCCCTTGGCGACCGGCACGGACACGGCGCGGGAAAGTAGCATCGTAACGACGATGCCCAGGCCGATCGCGATGGCAAGAACAATAATGCTGACAACGAGCTGGGTGTTATAAGAGCCGTTTTGGTCATTCATCATCTGTTTGCCATAGTTCTCCTGGTACTTGATCATTTTCACGGTATGGGCTTCAAGAGCGGTATATCCCTCCATCCATTTATCGAGATAAGCCTTGCTTCTTTTCAAATCCCGCGCATCGAGGGCCTTCTGGTATTCGGCCCGGGCGGCCCGAATCGGCTCAACGATCTTTTCAAAATCTGCTGCGAGAGCTTTCTCTTCGGAATCCATGGAGGTGCTCATATACTTCTTCCAGAGATTCTGATAGTCCTCGCCATATTTTTTTGTTTCCTCAACTTTGCTTCTGACAAGATTCCAGTCGTTGTCTTCGGCGGCCGTCTGAGAAATCCCCATATTTACCCGTATGTGTAAAAAATCCTGCAGAATAGTATTGAGCTGCGTCACCGGCATGAAACGATCGTTGTAAAATCCGATAAAATTATTGTTGAACATTCTCAGTGATATGATGCTCATAATGGATATGATGAAAATAATCACCAGGAATATAAAGCTGGACAGGAATACCTTCTTCCCGACTTTTAAATTATTGAACCATTTCATATCGATGCCTCCCATCATACTTGAACTTGCTATTGATTAATGGATATCCTGGAACATTTACCCGAATATCACGAATCTGCCCGTTACGACGTTTTCTCTTCATCAAACCGGATCACTTAAGGAAAAAGGGAACCGTTACTCTGACACCCGGTTTCTTTATGGTTGAAATGTACCGGCTTTTGGCCAAATGCACAATAATCATTGTAATGATATAATTGTAGTTAAAATGATGATTCTTCTTGCAGGGCATTCCCTTACATTCGGATAACAATATGTAAGGATTATGCTGTTTTAGAAATGCAGTTCTATGGATGTGATTATTAAAATTTGTCTATTTTATACATATATTACTTTTTTGTCAGATTTTCATCCTCACCCTTTGAAGTCCACTTGACCGCGAAGCGTATCAACTCCCCGGAGCTTTTCATGTTGAGCTTGTTTTTAATCCGGTCCCGGTATGTTCCGATGGTTGAGGTGCTGATTCCCATTCTCTGGGCTATCTCCCTTCTGTCGAGTCCCTCGCCGATAAGCTTGAAGATATCCAGCTCCCGGTCCGTCAGCTGGGTCAACAGCTCTTCCGGCCCCTCTTCCTTCATCGATACGATGTCCATGAGGGATTCCCGGAGGGATTCGCTAATATAGCTTTTGCCGGCTATGATCTTTTCAATCGCTTCCACCACCTGGTCCACCGGCTCGCTCTTGAGCACGTACCCGCCTGCGCCGGCCTGAAGGGCCCGTCTCACGACCTCCTTTTCGGCGTGCATCGACAGCGCCATGACCGCCACCTGGCGGTAGCGGCTCTTGATGGCCTTGATCAGGTCTATGCCGCTGACGCCCTCGAGGCTGATGTCGACCACGGCGATATCGGGCATGCATTCATTGATGGCCGCGATGGCGGAGTTGGCGTCCCCGGCCTGGCCGCATACAAGAAGCTGGTCATGGCTGTTCAGGTACTGCACCAGCCCCAATCGCACGATCTCATGGTCATCGACTATGAATACCTTGATCTTATCTACATGTCCCCCCTTTGTCCCGTTCTGTTATAATGAATAGACTTGTTGCGAAACTGCGTCTCGCGCTCGCAGGGGACCCCCTGCGGGGGGCTTTTAAGGGGCTACGCCCCTTAGACCCCTTTAAAATAGTTCGTTTTGCAACAACTCTAATATATATCGACCGGCCCATCCATATCGAGGTTTTTCAATCGATCCTGTTAATGACGCAGGTAATGATCGTCCCGGACGGTTTTCTCCTGTTCACGTTAAGAACGCCCCCGATGATATCTGCGCGGTACTTCATGAAGGTGAGCCCCAGGCCCTCCTTCCGGGCGGTCTCGTCCGGAAGGCCGATCCCATCGTCCACGATGGAAAAAAAAATGCCGGCGCCCCGGCGCTTCAGCATGACCTTGATATTCTTCGACTTGCCGTGCTTGACGGCGTTGTTCAGCGACTCCTGCACGATATAATAGATATGGGTCGCCTTCGATGCGTCCCGGATGACGATGTCGTCGCAGTCCGCCTCGCAGCGGATGCTGTAAATCCCCTCGGCGCTCCGGCACAATTCGCCGATGGCGATGGCGATGCCGTTCCGCTCCACGATCACCGGCGACAGTCCCTTCGCCATGAGCCGCACGTGGGTCTTCACGTGGTCGAGCTGCTTTACGACCGCGTTCGTTTCCTCGTCGCCGGGGAGCCGTCCCAGCTTGATCTTTTTCACCAGCACGCCGAGGAGATACCCCACGGCGGTGATCTCCTGGCCGATGCCGTCATGGAGGTCCCGGCCGATGCTGATCCGCTCCCGCTCGCTGATGTCCAGGATCTGCTCCTCCAGCTTCCGGCGCAGGGTCACGTCCTCCCAGCTGACGAGATGGTACAGCAGCTCGTCGCCGCGGTGCACCGGCACCGACGAGACGACCACCGTGATCTTCTCCCCGTTCTTCTTCCGGTGATTCTCCTCGTTGTCCCGCAGGGGACCGGCCTCGCCGGCAGTATCAGCCCCGGCGACCCTCTCATGCCGCCAGGGATAGGGCGGCGCGGATCCGACCACCTCGGCCGATTCGAATCCCGTCAGGGACTCGAAGGCCCGGTTGACATACCGGATCGTCTGGTCAAGGTCCACGACGATGACCGGGACCGGCACAGAATTCATGAGGCTCGACACGAAGGCCTCGCTCTCCTTGATCTTCCCCTCCAGGCGGTGCCGCGTGAGGGCCGTCTCGATGGCGGAATAAAGATCGTAATCCTTGAGCGGCTTGATGAGATACCCGTAGGGATCGGTCTCCTGGGCGCGCCTGAGGTTCTTCTCGTCGGTGCTCGCAGTCAGGTACACCACGGGGATGTCCAGGCGGGACTGTATCTCCATGGCGGCATCGATCCCGTCCATGGCCCCCTCCAGGATCACGTCCATCAGGATGAGGTCCGGCTGCTCGCTGTGCGCCAGGGCAATGGCCCCCGGCCCGTCCGGCGCCGAGCCGACGACCCGGTACTTGCGGAACTCGAGCATCTCCTGCAGGTACATCACGGTGACGGGATCATCCTCAATGATGAGTATCTTCGGCTTTTTCATCCGCTCCTGCCGTCCGGGACGCGCCCGGCGTCAAAATATAATGTCGATCCTGGTGCCGCGCGTGCCGTCCAGCGTGAGGACCCCCCTGACCTGCTTGGTCAGGGAATGGACGATCTGGAGGCCCAGGGTATTCATCGCGTTGATATCCACTCCCTCCGGCAGCCCCACTCCGTTATCGCTGACGGTCAGGTGGTATTTCCCGTCTTCGGTATTGACCAGCGCCACAGACAGCTCACCGCTTCGGCCGCCGGGGAACGCGTGCTTGATCGCGTTTGTCACAAGCTCGTTGATGATCATGGCGCAGGGAACGGCCATGTCGATGCCCAGGAAAATATCCCGCACATCAATCGTCAGGCGCACCGTCTGGCGGTTGATGTTGTATGAATAGAAGAGGTGCCGCGCCAGCTCGTTGATGTATTCCGCGAAATTGACGCGCGCCATGTCGTCCGCCCGGTACAGCTTTTCATGGACCATGGCCATGGCATGGATGCGGTTCTGGCTCTCCTCGAAATACTTGCGGTATTTTTCATCATCCACCTTCCGCGATTGCAGGCCCAGGAGGCTGGATATGACCTGCATGTTGTTCTTGACCCTGTGGTGGAGCTCCTTGATGAGCACCTCCTTCTCATGGAGGGACTGCATCAGCCTGTTCTCGTTGCGAATGCGGTTTATGGCCATGGCGAACAGGGACCCGAGGCGGCGCACCGTTATGATGTCGTTATCGTTATAATCACGGGCGGCGTTGGCCAGGGCTATCTGCCCGACCAGCTCGCTGTAAAAAAGGACCGGGACCGACAGGAAGCGCTTGATGGAAGGATGGCCCGCGGGCGGGACCGCCCAGGATGGATGATCCGAAGGACTGTTCGTAAAAAAGGCCTGGCGCGTGTTCAGCGAGTGGCCCCAGAGCCCTCCATAATGCCTGTCGCCGCCGTTGGACTGGCCGCCATGGTCCTTCTTCGCTTTCATCGCATGGTCGTCGGGCAGTTTAATTGTAGTCGAAAGGATGATATTATCGCCGGTATCCTTGGATATTTCAGAAACATATCCGTCGTCGCTATCGGTCAGCAATTTGGCGTATTCGAGGACGATGATCGCGATGTCCGTTATGGTGTATGATTGCGAGATAATGGATCCCGAGAGGCCGGAGAGCGCCATGTTTACGGCAAGCTGTCCCCTCAGGCGCTCTTCCGCTATTTTACGGTCCGTGATATCCTCGTGGTTGCCGATCAGCCGCAGGGCCCGTCCTTCCTGATCGCGCTCGACGACCCGGGCCCGCGAATAGATCCACCGGTATGAGCCGTCCCTGGTCTTCAGGCGGAACTCATTTTCATATATGTCCGGCTGTTCAGTGCGCGAGAACCTCTTGATGACCGCGATGGATCGTTCAAGGTCATCGGGATGTATCAGGGTCTTGAAAGAGGGGAAGGTCGCGGGGAAGTCCTCAGGCTTATAGCCGAGCATGGTATAGAATCGCGGACTGAAATAATACTCATTGCCTTTAGCATTCCATGTCCAGATGCCGTCCGTGGTGGCGTCCAGCGTTTCCCTTAGATCTTCCTGCGTGCGCCCCAGGCTCAATTCGGCCATCCTGCGCCGGGTAATGTCGCGGATCGAAACGATGATGCCGATAACTTCCTGCTGCGAATTCCTGAGGGGCGTGAACTGTCCGATCATCCATCCCTTGCGCCCGGAACGGGCGAATTCAAATTCAAGGTCCCCGGACCTGAATGACTCGCCGGCCAGGGCCCGCCTCATATCATCGAGCATGGCCCTGTTCTTGATATAGGGGGAAAGATCAGGGGGCGTCCTGCCGATGACATTTTCCGCCGGGATGCCTGACAGCTCTTCCATGAACCTGTTCCAGAGAAGTACACGGAAGTCGCGGTTAAAGATAACGATCCCCTCATTAACGCTCGCCATGAGGTTCACGGTCAGCTCTTCAGATTCCCTGAGCGTATCCTCAATCTGACGCCGCGACAGCTCCCGGGACAGGTAATCGGCGATGATCCGGATCGTGCGGGCGATGCGCGCCGCCTCCGGCCTGATGCGCCTGTCGCCCAGGGCAATGGCGCCGAAGACGGTATCACCGATAACAACCGGCTCGCAGATGAAGGTTTTAACGCCCATCGTCCTGAGAATCGGCGCCAGGTTTTCCCTCTGGTCGCTGACATCCATAGAGACAAAGGCCTGTCCCGTTTTTATGACCCTGCCGGTCAGGGTCTCAGAGGCTGGAAAGCGGGGCCTGCCGTCACGGTCCCAGGGGATCCCCACCGATCCCAGGTATTCAACCTCGTCCGCCGTGGCGTCATACCGGGCAATTCCGATTGCAGGAAAGCCGAACTGGTTGCCGAGAATCGACGTTATGCCGTCGAAGATATCGGACATTTTTTCATTTAAAAGAAAAAGCCGTGAGATGCGGGAAATGGATTCATTCTCGGTCTGGGCAAATTTCCGCTCCGTTATGTCGAGGACCGTCGCCGCCACCCCGACGCTCATGTCATTCGGATCGAAGGGACTCAGGCAGAGCAGCACGTCTATCAAGCTCCCATCCTTCCTCCTGAGACGGGCCTCCTGCATTCCCAGGCCCTCACGCTCCATCTGGCCGTACAATTCCCGGCCCACCCTGGCGTATTCATCGTCATCGGGGTAGAGCATGCGCGTATCCTTCCCGATCATCTCGCTATCGGAAAATCCGGTTATGGAGCAGAGTGATGGATTCACCTTGCTGAATTTCCGGTCGACCAGGAGGCCGACGCCGACCGGCACCGCCTCCAGCATGCTTCGCAGCACCGCCTCGTTTTTCTTCAATTCCTCCTCGGCCATGTTGCGTTCGGTGACGTCGTTCATCATCGTGAGTAAGTATTTTTTTTGTCCCAGGCTGATGATTTCGCCGGTAAAGAGGCCCCAGCGCAGATCGCCCGATTTTGTCCTGATACGCAGTTTCTTATCCCGGACGCTGCCGGTTTCCAGGACCTCTGCGGCTATGGCTTGCTGTTCTTCAATATTGGGAGAAAGATTTATTTCCGCGATCGTCTTTCCTATCACTTCATCGCGTTGAAAGCCGGTCACTTCAAGAAAGCGGTCATTGACATCAATGAACCGGTTGTCCTCGATGGTATTGATGGCGGTCAGGAGCGGGCTCTTGCTGAAGGCCGTCGAGAACTTCTCCTCGCTTTCGCGTATGGCCGCCGCGGCCATCTTGGTCGAGGTGGTGTCGTGCGCTATGCCAAGAATGCCATAGGGCTCTCCATGGTGATAGAGCGGCGACGCGGACACCTCCAGGTACTTCTCTTCGCCGTTTTTTGCGCGAAGCCGGTATTCAACGGTTTCGATGGAATGCCCGGCGGCAATGATCTCCGCCGTTTTTTCAAATGCTTTTTGCGCCTGGTCCGGTGGCAATATATCCATGAATGTAAGGGTTTTAAGCTCTTCGCGGGTATAGCCTATAAGTTTCAAACCGGCCTCATTGGCATCGATGAAGTTGCCGCTCAAATCATGTATATACATGATATTGATCGAAGAATCGTAAAGAGCGCGGTACTTCTCCTCGCTTTCCCGGGCCGCCTCTTCGGCTTTTTTCAGCCTGGTTATGTCATTGCCGACACAGATGATCTCAGTCACCGCGCCGCTCTGGTCCGTTAGCGCCCTGTTGGACCAGCTCACCCACACGACGGTGCCGTCCTTTTTCATGTTCTCGTTTTCATTGCTTGTGTATCGTTCCGGGTGGGCGCAGATATCCTCCATCATTCCGGCCAGATCACGGCCGGTGCTTTCATTTTCCGGCACTATCGTTCCGATAACGCTCTGCCCGGTGATCTCATCAGCGCTGTAACCGAAGAACTTCAGCGCATAATCATTGATAAAAATGATTTTCCCCTTCGTGTCCAGTCGGAGGATTATGCTATTGACATTCTCGACAAGATCACGTTGGTCTACCTCGTTCCGGCGCTGCGAAAGCCTGACCCGGTTGAGCTCTTTTTCAAGCCGGGCAGCCTTTTTCTGTAATGTTTCATAGGATGGTTTCGCCATAGCCCGCACCGATGACCGCTCCTCTGTCTCAATGGTAATGGCACAATGATTCCGACCGGCGTCAAATATGATAGTATACGATAACCCGACACCTGTCAATCATAAAGAGATTCAACCTACAGGGGCGGCGCTGTCCGGCCTCGATTCGATGCAGGTGACCGGCGTTTTAGATTTCCAACTGGAACAACAGGGAAAGTATCACAGGATTCCGCGGATTCATGTATAGTATCGTGGGGAATAGGGCATAGTTGATCCGTATTCATCGACGTATCAGAGCACGACTTCTTCAGTGGCGTAATTAATTGCGGAAAGGAGGAACTGGTTCCTCACCGTAAGCGACATATCCTTCAATCGTATGACATTCCCCATTTCCTTGAGCTTCAGGCAGGTTGTCATCAACTGTTCCGCGTCCTTGGAAACCACGTCCTGCACTCCCTTGAAATCGAATATGATCTCATGTCCCCCGGAAGCCCTCTCTTCAAGAGTAGAACAAAATTCTCTCATTTTACCGGTGGCTGTCACTTCCTTCATATTGATAAACATGGTCTCCTTTTCCTCCATAATGCCGTCTTGAATCGCCACCTCGGCCCCCTTTTCCGTTCAATTGATGGAATAATCGGCATTTTTCATACTATATGCATGAAAACGCCTATTATCATTCATCACAATAATAATAACGATGAAAAAGCAGGACTTTCAATAGTCCAGATGGTTATTATTATGTAGTTATTTCATTTATTTTTCTGTAAGGAATTTGCTTACATCTCAATGAGGTATACAGATATAAAAATGTCCAGTAGCCCCGACATATCTGGACTACTGGACATTTTTTCGCATAATGTTTTGCGCGCAAACACAACAGTTCATTTTGATGGATTTTTTAATGAATATGTTGACAATTATATATTATTTTAGTATATTATTAATTATTAAAATATATCAGGTGCACTATGAATTCCATCTTATGGCTTATAATTTTTATTGCGATATGGATCATACTCCAGCGCTGGATTCTCCCCCGATTCGGCGTACCCACATGAATGTCTCCGAGTTGTTCTCAGGATGAGAACAAGAAAAAACGATAATCGCATTCCCTGGCTGCCGTTTTAGCAACAATAGGTTCGCACATTAGTTGCCGGGAGCATCCTCTGGCCTGACGGCTGGATCAGGCTTCTTCTCCTGGGGAACGGGATCGGCATCAGGCTTCTTCTCCCGGGGAACATCGTGAGGCTCGTTATGGTTCTCTTCCCGGGGGCGGGTCGGTTCTTTCTTTATTTCAACGGGAATTTCCACATCCTCTTCCTCTTCCACGTGCTTGCGTTTCTTTTTATTTTTATTCTTTTCATGCTTTCTATTTTCATATTCGTTGTCACCGCTGTAGAATTCCTCGTCAACCTTGAGGGTGACGTCATATTTCCGCTCGAAGGAATTGGCCGTTCTCCATATCCTGCCGGGTAGCGAGAACCGCTCGACAAGCTGCGCCGCCCGTTTCAGGTTCCCCAGCTCGATGTAGCAGTGAACCATTTTATCAAAGGCGGGATGGCGCGCATTGAAACTATCGGCCAGCGAGAGAAAGACCTCGTATGATTTCGCCGCCTCTTCATACTCCCTGTCATCATACAAGGCATCAGCCGTGGCCAGGTGCCCTCCCCGTATCTCTTCCTGGGTCCTGGCCACTTCAAGGCGGCGCTGCTTGTGGTTGTGTCCCTTCAGGTAATACCGGTCCTGAACGCGCACGATCTCCCGCGATGACCCGGCCAGGGCGCGCAGATAGTCGTCGTAGTCCTCGCCCCGCATGATAGTCCCCCGATCAAAGGCGCCGGTCACGATCTCGTAAAGCATGGGCACGGCAATACGGTCGGCGGCCCGGCCGATTGAATAATTTTTGCGGTTGCCCAGCCTGACGCCGGCGATATAGGTGCTGTCGCCGGCGATGAAATGCGCCGTGGCCATGACGTCGCGCAGCTCGTTGGAGGTTCCCGTCTTGCCCGCGCCGATACCTTCCATCCCGGCCATGGTGCCCCGCCTGACGGTCTCCCGCAGCGCCAGGTCAATAAGCACGCACGCCGCCCTGACGCGCTCAGCGCCGAACCGCTCCAGGAGGGAAATCTTCAGCGGCCGGTAAGACGGCCTCATGACACCGCCGTCGGGGAGCCGCATCGTATCGATGAAGGTGTGCTTTTTCACCACGCCCAGGTTCGGGAACATCGAATACGCCAGCAGATACCGGTCATATCGCTGGTCGCCGCTCGAGCCGCCCAGTATGATCGACCGATAGGGCTGGTGCCTCCCCTCTGGCTCCGTTATATTCATGGTCTCATTGAGGAGGCGCGCGAAAATCGACGGCGTCACCAGTTCCTGTATCTGCACGTGAATGCCGTTTATCGAATGCACCAGGGCGTCCTCCACCGTCACCCAGTCATTGGTGTATTCGGTGAAGTTCCTCGGCGACCAGGACCAGTACTTCTCGATCCCCTCGATCTCCCTGGTCTTTTTGGGGAATTTATGGATAAAGTTCTGGAATATCCTCTGCTGCTCCAGGGAATAAGTGTTGTAGGTGACCATGCTGTTCTTGAACATGTCCTGGAGGTTATACCCGAAGAGAATGAAGTAGAGGTCGAGGATCGGCTTCAGGCTTGAACCGAGGGAGCGGTTGGCCAGGGAGACCCAGTCCCATTCGTCCTCCTCGCGGCTGGACCCGCCGACGTCGGCAATGATCCTGTTTATTATGCGCGGCTGACCGGAACGGGCCCCGGTATGGGCGTGAATGATGCGGGCCCCTCCTTCAAGGAGCACATTTCCCGGCTGTCCCTCAACCTGGGTGTCGGAATCCACCGATATCCACCGTGTTTTACGGTCGACCAGGGCCTGCAGCTTTTTCTGCACGGTCATGTTGACTGTCGTCACCACCACCAGGCCCGAATCCGACCGATCGGTCCCCAGCTCCCGGTCAAGCTCCCGCTTGATGTTGTTCACGAGGCGGTTATCGGCCGAAACAATACCCTGGGCGAAACGGAACGTCACCTTCTGCCGATCCCTCGCGGCCGTCTCCTCAACGGCGCTGATGGTCCCGTTCTTGCGCAGGAGCCTCAGAATGCTTTTCATGCGCGTTTCGATCCATTTTTTCGCCTTGAGCTTCGTTTCAAGGATCTCCCGGTAGTTGCTCCGGTCGACCTTGTAGGGAGCGTTGTCCTCCTCCCACTGCGTGACCGCCTTCCGTGAAACATTCCGGGACTCGATCAGATTATTCAGCTCCTCCGCCTTGAGCCACGCGGCATATTCCTTGATCCTGGACGGCTTCTTGATCGCCGCGACCAGCATCACCTGTTCCCGTAAATTAAGGTCATTGAGGCCCCTCGTGAAATACATCTCCGCCTGCGACTTGAAGCCCCTGATGTCGGAGTAGAGATGGCCGCCATACACCTCGTTGACATAGGCCTCGAGGATGTCGTTACGCGTCCAGAACCAGTCGACGGTCGCCGACGCGGGAAGCTCATGCTTTTTCTGCTCTATCTGCCGATCGGTGAAGCTTGCCCCGTCTGAAATATTCGTGACATATTTCGTATAGAGCATTTCCATGACCTGGTTCGAAATGGAGCTGCCGCCGCGGCTTTCTTCTTTAAATGAGGCGATGATGGTATCCTCGAATTTCTTCGCCTTCCGTTCAAGCCAGGAAAATCCATAACGCGCGGCGAAGCCGCGGGTCCCGCCGCAGACCTTGCGGAGCACCTTTTTTGATATCTGGGGGATGATGACAAGGTTGTCATTGCCGCGGTGCGGCACGGGGAACAAGGTGTTCCGGAACCTGCGATCCTCACGGAGGATGACACCCTCTATCATCACGCGGGGGATCTCGCCGATGGGGGCCCATTTCATGGAATTGGCCTTGTGGTAGAGAACGTGTATGCAGTCGAACGTCCCGTTTATCGCACCGATCATCGCGAGGGGGTCCACGCTTTCCTTGATACTCCTCGTGATATCGTCGCAGATCCTTTCCCGGGGGATGCCGGCATAATCGAACAGGTCGAAACGGTCCCCCGAAATATCGCCGATAAACACAAAGAGCGATTCCCACCACTGTTTATCGACAACAAGGTCCATGAGCTTCCGGTAGCGCTGCGGATCGGACCGGGCCAGCTTCCGCATTTTCGCGTGGTCCACCGCGACGACCGTGAGGCCGTTCTGGTCCTGGAGGCGGAGAGACCGGTAGAACCCGTAATTGAGCTCCACGGCCATCTGCGATCCGTTTTTTATGCGGTATTCATTCCCCTTCGACGGCGTCGAACCGGGAAAGGTGAAATCGCTAAAATGGGCGCCAAGGTTCCTCCGGTGGATCCGCTCCGCCCTTCGCGCAAAGGGCGTATCGGAGGTATAGATGACCTGTGAAAAGTTCTGAAATGTGTATTGGTATTCATTTTTCCATACCCCGTAGGCCACCATCGCGAAGTCAATAAGGAACATGGCCGCGTAGAACACGAGGAAAGCGATACATATCGCCTTTTTAAGAAATGGCGCGGCCCGCTCCAGTACTTTGCGCCGGTCACGAAGGCGCAGACGGGCGGTTAAAAAATCGATGACCGCGCGTGTTTCTTCAGGCTTGAAAAGCCTTTTTCTGCCCAGGATAAAGGCCGCTCCATTCCGAACAAATTCTGCGGGATCAAAGGCGGGGAAAAAGAACTTCACGTATGACTCGGGAAGCTCCGCGCTCTCTTTTCCCGGTCCGAAAAACGAATAAAAGCGCTCGCGCCCCTCCCTGGTGAGGACCCGGTGGAGATGGCCGGACTTTTTCCGATCGGCGAGCATCTCCTTTTCGAGGTCGATCAGGTCCTCCAGGCGGAACAAACGCTCCTCGTCCCGGATGGACATGCCCATGAGATGTTCGCGGAGCCCTTCGCGAAACAGCCGAGAAGGGGTGAGTCCGCTGCCGGGGGCGTCCGCGTCACCTCCCTCCTCCGCATCCCTGGTTTGGTGCCTGAAGGTGCCGAAGGGATCTTTTTGCACTGCCTCTTCGGGTGCGTTGAAAAAGCGATCCCGTCCCGGATCCGCTAAAAATGAATCGAGGAATTCATTGACAGCGCTGACCTTGCGGCCGGAATCTTCCCTTTCAATGACGCGGGAATAGTAAAAAATGGCCCTCAACACCGCCTGGCGGAGGGTCGATATCCGGAGCCAGTAGTTATCGACGATCCATAGATGGCGGCTGAGAAACTTTTTTATTATCATATACCATTTTTTCATACACTAAACCGGAACAGATATAATGGGCGGCATCAATCCTGATTGTCATCGTTTCGGGAACCATTGCTCCTGCCGGAAAATCCCGTCAGAAAAGTCCCGTCATAGGCTTGCAGAAGCTTTTCGAGGCCGGTGTAAAACTCATCGGCGGTGCCGTCTATGGAGCGCCTGATCCAGAAGGCGACGCAGGTTTTTACCACATTGCCGTCCCATCCGCCGTCAAATCCATGTTTCATGAGGTATGCTTCATCGTCCCGGCTGTCGATAAAGCCGGGATTCATGAAATAAAAATATTTCTCATAGTTATAGGGCTTCAGGTTCCCCGCCCCTATCAGGGCAAGATAGCGGCGCTTTTCCTGTTCCAGGTACGAGGGGTGGTCCGTCAATTTTCGATAGGTGACGAAGAAAATCCGCGCCAGCGGCCGCACGCACCGGTCGTAACTCCCCTGGGTCGCGGTCCTGAAGGCGATATTGCTCTCTCCGGGTATCATGACGCGGCGAAGCCGCGCGACAAATTCCTTGTTATAATGGCCGAAGCTGCCGGAAGAATCGAGATTGAGATCCGACGCGGTATGGGGTCCCGATACAAATACCGGCACGCCTATCAGATCAGAAAATTTCCGGTAGCTTATAAAAGTCAGGATATGGCAATACCAGTTGCGCATGCCGCCGTTGGGAAAGTAATCAAACTCCTCGCATTTACTGCCGCTACCGCCGATCTCCATCCAGGCGGCCCGCACCATGGCGTCAAGGACGGCCGGGACCTGCCCGCCTTCACGGGCCGGGACAGTGATTGCGCAGCTAACCGCCAGCATCGACAAGAAGGCCGCGCAGGCCCGGAATAAAATCGATCCCGATCGCATTATTTCTTCTCCCCTGCTACATGATTTTTTCGACAATCCACACCTCGCCGTCAAATCTTGCCTCAAGCTCCCGGTATCCCCCGTCATCATAATACCGGAAGAGCACCGTGGGACGGTGTTCTTCCATGAACCGGCGCGCCTCATCTTCGCTGAGCAGCTCAAAGGCCCACCAGAGGGCCAGTTCCGCCGTATACTCGTTGATCATGCCGGTCCACCCGAAGGGCTGCTGCTCGTTTTCCGACGGAACAACGCCGGTATCCGTCGGAGGCACCAGGATCTGGACGCATGAATCATCGCTGAAATCCCTGACCATATAGGTATTGGCGAAGTACCCGATGCGCTGGTAATTCATCTGCCAGGAATTCACAAAGGATCCTTCGCGGCTGAGGCCCAGGCGGGACTGCTTGAAGCGCCCCGGACCGGCCTCCAGCTCCTGCTCCCGGACATAATCATCGAGGCGTTTATGTATTTCAGCACCTGAACTCATGACGGGTCGTCTTGTCGGATAATGCTGCCGACTGGAGCGATATATGAATTCGTAAAGTAAAAAAAGTCTTAATCATAGTATTTTTTCATTTTTCACAAGCTCAAACAGACACCGTAACGGCTAAATGTCAACCCTGAAGCCGACGTTGCTGATCAATCTGTACATTCTATTCATATATGAAAGAAGTCAATGTTAAAAATTAGTTTTTTTTTGATTCGCAAAAAAATTATATAGAAATTGACTTGAAATTTATGGCGTCATGTTTTGTATATATCTTACAATTAATCCTGACGGCTCTAGCCGAAGGGATAGTTGGGCGTGATGAGTATCCAAGTGTTTTCACCTGGCACAATCAAAAACATTTCTTACAAATAAGATGCGAAACATAATCTTCATTCTACTTGTATCATTAGCTGCATTATGCCTGAATTGCGGCAAGCCGGAACAGGTTCAGGCAGACGAGAAAGGGGGGAAATGCGTCCAGGGTAATTGCAGATACGGGGTAGGGACCTATGTCTTTTCCAATGGGAACAGATACGAGGGTGAATTCAGAAGCAATGTTCCGTTCGGATACGGAACAATGTATTACAAAAACGGCAAGAGCCTTAAGGGAAAATGGAAGTGGGGAAGACCAGACCTGAGATAATAAAGACCATGGCGGGTAGCAAGAAACCCAGCCCCGAACAGGAGCTGAAGGAAAAAATAAGACAATCTATTTTGAAAAACAGTAAAAAGGCTGATAAAGAAGAAATAGAATTCCTTTTAAAACGGTTTTGACATATCAACGCCAGGGGAAAAATTGCAGGGGCACCGCCGGTCATTATGTAACGCATAATGGCGCCGGGTTATGGCCCGAATGAGCCGCGAAAAGAGAACCAACCCTCACCGAAGAAAATCGTCACCTGTATTAATCGCAAAGCGGCGGGATAAACCCGCCGCTCTCGGTTATTACTGCTTATCGATCTTTATTTCAGCCAGGGCCGTATCATTCCATTTCTGGCCTTTATACACGCTATCAACGATAAACCGGATACGGGTCACGTTCTGGTACACGCCGGCATCCTGGTAGTCGCGGATCTCATCCTCGAAATTAACGGTTGAACCCTGCTTGGTGTCATTGGCGTCCCAGTATTCGACTTTCATGCTTTTAACGCGGTTGTTGAGCACGTACAGGTCGCCGTCAGCGCCGTACTGGGCGAATTTCTTATCAAGCTTGGCGAAACCGTTTATCATGGCGACACTGATATTCTCAGGCTGCGGGAAGGTGATCTCGACCCATTCGCCGACCCCGCCGTCCCCCACCTGCCAGGTGGTGCCGGGA
This sequence comes from Spirochaetota bacterium, assembly GCA_017999915.1. NCBI lineage: Bacteria > Pseudomonadati > Spirochaetota > Spirochaetota bacterium. The sequence continues at coordinate 14,900 of JAGNKX010000010.1, read as the reverse complement.
TTCTTATCAAAGAGATTGTTCACCGTGTAGGTGTAACCGCCGCTCTCGGCCAGCGTGGTTGAGGCTTCGACAAAGGACTTGCCGACGCCGCCGATATAGATCTCGACGCGGGCCTGGCCCTTGGCGTCCGAGCCTTCCTTGAACGTACCGGCCTTGACCCATCCGTCAAAGCCGTATTTGACGCTGACATTGTACCACTTGTCCTTCTGCTTGAGCACGATGGCCCGGGTCCCGGCGGTCAGGTTCATCTTCGCCTTCGAGTCGGCGTCGGGTTGATCAAAAAGCTTGGTCGAATCGGTGAACTCTATGATCTGCTTCTTGCCTTTATGGACATAGAACTTCTGAATCCATCCCTCTGTCACGCCGTCAGGCAGCTGCACCTTCATCCACTCGCCGTCTTTCTGCTCTTCCAGAATCTTAACGACCTGGCCGCGATTTACGCCTTTTGTCCACTTAAAATCACCCTTTTTATCGGTGGGGACATCGCGCAGACCGATATCGATCAAAGACACACCTTCCTTTTTGCATGCAACCGTTAAAAGGAAAACAAGGCACAACATTAACAAAAATAGCTTTTTGTTCATATTTTATCTCCCTTTGATAGATTCTATAAAGCATAAGATATCACCGGAGAATCGGCATTGTCAATAACAATCTGGACTAGCCGATTGTTATCGGTTAAAATGATAAATATCACGGCCAAAATCAAATTCAAGGCTGCGATCCTTTCTTCAGATGTCTTACAAGGAACCAATCCAGGCCCGAAGCATATTCGTTCAATGATTCCATGAAGCCGTTGTTATGGGAGCCGCGGATCATGAGAAACTCCTTGGGGCCATTGATCTTCTTAAAAAGCTTCGCTCCCAGGTCATAAGGTATAATCTCATCCTCCGGGCTGTGCACCACGAGGACGGGACAACGTACCCTGGTCACATATTTGCCGGCATTATAGGTATCGCCGAAAAGCAGCTCTCCCGGCGCCATGGGGTAATGGTGAAGCGCCACATCGGCCGCCCTGGTGAAGGTCGCCTCCAGCACCAGGGCCCCCGGCGTGCGGTCCTGGCAAATCCACGCGGCGATAGGCCCTCCCAGGGAGCGGCCGATAACGGCTATTGTACCGGGATCTATCTTCCTGAAACTGACCAGGTACTCCCACGCCGCGGCAACGTCGCGGTAGGTCCCTTCTTCAGTGGCGGAGCCGCCGCTCCTGCCGAAGCCGCGATAATCGAACACCAGGACGTTTAGCTTCAGCCCATGGAAGAGCCGGATCGTGTCCAGCAGGAAGGAGATGTTCCCGGCATTGCCATGGCAGAAGAGGATAGTGCCCTTAGGCGCTGGCGCAGGCACCCACCAGGCATTGATCCGGATGCCGTCTGCCGCATTGAAATAAACATCATCAAAGACGAGGCCCATTGAAGCGGGCGTATCCACAATCTGCTTATAGGGATGGAAGAGATACCGGTTTTTACAGCCGGCCTCAGTAAGGGCTAATGCCGCAAAAAAAAGCAAAACAATCGCATAGAATCGAGGTTTCATCATATCCATCCTATTCTGATATTACATAATCAATCATATCAGGTGACACAATCAGTTCATCGTGCAATCAAGGAAATAATCCTCGAACACCGAACCAACGAGTAGTCGCTTACCATGTACCGCGGCGACGCTCGCGGCTGATATTTCTTCGCCCAGGTTCAGATAGATCTCCTTGAAAGCATATCCGCTGTTATCCTTCCTTGTTATTTCAAGTATCTGCGACGGCGCCTTGTTTTGGTCATTCCTGGCGTGGCTCAGAAAAGTCAGCATCTTCGGGTGGGCTGCGACACGGATAACGCCGGATCCATCGATATCGATATTGTCACCGCCTGTCCCCAGGTGTAACACAGAGACACGGTTGAGGGAACCGTCGGGGGAACAATGGTAGATATAGAATCTTTTATCCGTGGAAGCGGTCACATAGATACGCTTGCCATCATTATCCGCCCAGATACCGTTGGCATAGCCGAATCCGTCAGCGACGATCCGGATTTTCTTCCCATCAAAATACGCCACGTTTGAACGGGAGTATCGCAGGATGTCCTCGAGGAGCTTGCCAAAGGTTGATAGGGACCCATGGTCATTGGTGAAATAAAATTGCCGCGGTCCCACAGCCGTTACATCGTTGGGGCTTATCATCAGTTCTCCGCCGACAGTCTCCAGATGGACCAGGGTATTGTTTTTTATCTCGAAGATCTCAATATAGTTGTTTGATCTATGATGGTTTATTGCAAAGAGATACTTTCTTCCACCACCATCTTTAAAGAAACTGATGCCATGAGGATAGAAGTCAATTGTGAGACCGGCAGTCACATTTTTAAGCACCGGTTTTCCCTGAAGATTATATGAGTAAATCGCTCCTTGAAGCAGCTTTCCCTTCATGAATGCCCTGCGGTCAAAGGATGATACGAAGGCAATTCCCGTTTCATGATCGATGGCTATATCCTCGGCACCGGGGACATTCATGACCCTGGCGCAGGTACAGACTGAGCGGGGTGTCAGTGTAGTAAATTCACCGGCATCCCGAAGGCTCTTTATAACCAGGATAATGACAAGGATAAGGACGACACAAGTGACGATAACAATCTTCTTTTTCATTACAGTCCTCCCCTTGCCACCGCAGCATTATATCTTTTTATGAATTATTCTCTAAATCGCAGATAACTTTTATTTCAAGGCTATATATTAATTATTTCTTGCCCGATAGCAATATATTTTTAATCATATCCTTTAAAATAATAAGATATAGTCATGCTGGAATAGAACTACTGTGGTAAAGGCATGGAGAAACTGAAACATGAATAAATGGATAATAAAATCAGAAAACGAGCTGTTCCGAAAAAGGATATTCGCGATGAGAGACCTGGAGTGCCATCATCCGGACAAGGATGTCACCCACCGTTTTTTCACCCTGACCTCGCCGGACTGGATTAATATAGTCGCGACAACGGAAGACGGGCAATTCATCATGGTGCGGCAACATCGCCTCGGCACGGATGAAATAACCCTTGAAACGCCCGGCGGCCTCGTTGAGGGAGACGAATCACCGGAAGAAACGGCCCTGAGGGAGCTCCGCGAGGAAACCGGGTACGAGGCGGGCGAAATCCATCTACTCAAAAAGCTCACCAACAATCCTGCCATCTTTAACAACTACATATATTTTTATTACGCGGCGAATTGCAAAAAAGTCCACGAACAGGATCTCGATGCGGCGGAAGACATTGAAGTCGTCACCTGTTCCCGCGATGAGATCATGGACATGATCAACCATGGCCCGATCAATCACACCATTATAGTATCAGCACTCTACCTGTATTTTTTATCAGAATGGAGCGGACTTGTCGACAGCGGGCATCCCTTTAATCGTTTGATTTGACCTGGGCCGCTTTGCAATCCACACCCGGTGGAATATCATCGGAAATAATGGACAGGCAGAGAATCTCGAAATCGTTGATGGGCGTATAAAACAGATAATGCTTCCGATTCCCCAGAACATAGGTGAAACAACCCGATTTTTCTTCAAGGAGCTGGTTCACGAACCAGACCTTGCTGAAGCTTGACCCTATAAGGACAAGCCGGGGATGGAACACCACCCTCCCGTCGGAATCCAGCACATAGTAAAAGCCGGTTTTACCGACGCGCCTCTCCCTGAGGGCGTTCATGGCACTTCTGTTGGAGTCGATCTCCCTGCTTATGGCGGCCATCTCATTCCTGATGCCCTCCGATGTAATGACCCTGCTGGCGGCACAGCCAAGGGACAGCGCCATCAAAATGACGAGGAGATTGACCGCAAATGTGATAGTGTAAAAATTTCTTATCATAGTATGATATATGATATCAATACAGGATTAACGGCGTCAACGAATTTATAAAATCAGAAATCTGGAAAACGATAAAAAGCCAATCAACCGTGAAATCCGGGGCCCTTTCTATGGATTTTCAGGTAATGTTTGCGGTAGTCCCCAATAATACATCCAACACACAACCCCATCAAATAATCTCCTAATTATAGTGTAATTCTTATAACGATTGTTATCGGGTACTTTTATTAAACCGGAGATCACCTCATCAAGATATTTATCAATTGCATAAGCAATAAGACGAGAAACCGACTGCTTACACACCTTCCTCAAATCCAGAAAAAACTCATACTCATCCGGCCACAGCATAAGATGAAAACACTTCCATACGGCATTATTATCATGCTTCTGATAACGCACCCTTTCCCATGATACGACCATACGATCATGGTCATTTGACATTCTCTTCAATAATACAGAAACAATGTCACGAATTGAATGGCCTGTTCGTATCGATGCGTATAAGAGCTTATCTAGATTGGCCCTGTTTATATTTATTGTCGTTTCTATTATCATTGTCACATCCTTTGAAATGTCATATAAATTAATACGTTTATGAATGAAAAAAATAAAATATTTTTTCGGCATATTGAATGTTTTTATCCAAGAACCCGGACTTCTCTCCGTTGTAATGTAAATATCCTTGACTAAATTATAGCTTTCATATTTCTCCAAGCCTATGGGCATTATTCCAGTTATCATCATTTCTTTTATATCCGGCACATTAATGGGCAGTTTTTTTTACACTCTCGCCCTGCGATATGCCGATGGCAGCATGACGGAAAATCCCAAAGCCGCTCTTTTCTCCCGGTCTCGGTGTCCCCATTGCCAAAGCAGCATCGGCCCCATCCATCTTATCCCAATCCTGGGTTATATGATCCAAAAAGGAAAATGCCGTAACTGCGAAGGCAAGATATCACCAATCTATCCTGCCATGGAAATTCTCTATGGTCTGATAGCATCCCTGTTCGCATGGAAGATTGGGATGACCATCTATTCACTCAACCTGTATTTGCTGGCGGGAATCGCTTTGTGCATTGCCGTTATTGATATTAAATCGCTTATTATCCCCGACTCCCTTGTCATTGCATTTGTCATGCTATCAATTTATCCCATAGTATTGAATTACAATATAGCCGATAACCTATTCGGACTTCTTGCCCTGTTCTCTTTCTTCATTATCATACTGCTGCTATTTCCGGGGTCCTTTGGAGGCGGGGATTTGAAATTCGGGTCAGCTATCGGATTGTTGACAGGTCTGGAAATGTCGATTATCGTTCTGGAGGTATCACTGGTATCCGGCGCCATCATCGGCATCATATACGCGCTGAAGACACGGAAAAGCCTGAGGACGAAAATTCCCTTCGCACCCTTCTTGTCCCTGGGGCTGACAGTATCATTATTATACGGGAGGGATATCCTGCTTATCTATTACCGGATCCTGTTCTGATCATCTGCGATGTTATCCAGGCGGGGAATGTCATTACAACTATGACAACATGACTTTTTTCTCAGTGTAATTCTTCAATGACTCACAATACTTCCGGAAGGCTATACTCAATTTTTTGGTATAAAGCAGGTAAACCAGTGGCGCAAGGGGCCCATGGAATTCCTCATAGTTGACAAACCGCGTCCGCTTCTCGTCGATAGGCTTGCACAACTGCCATCGAAAGCTTGATATGCCGGGTCTTCCTTTAGTGCGGGATGTTCCCATGCAGAGCCGATACGACACGGGATCGATCGCCAGGATAACTTCATGCTCGTTCCGCAGCAGTGTCCGTTCCGTCATTTGGCAGTCGAGATCGAATTCGGCTCCCTCGACAAGGGCAGAATTCTTCAGTGTTATGCGGGGAGTAAAGGTGTTCCATTGCGGATAGGAATCAAAATCAACGATGATATTCCAGATCATCATCGCCGGCGCGTTAATCACTATTTCCGAACGGATCTGCTTCATGACTTGAGCAACTTCCCGATGCCAACGGAAGCCGGATTTTCTATAACGCCCTTTTCAGTTATGATGGCTGTTACATATTTTGCCGGTGTAACATCAAAGGCGGGGTTCCGTATTGAAATTCCTTCAGGCGCGATCTGGACATTCATGATATAGGCGACCTCATCAACGCTCCGCTCCTCGATGATAATATCATTTCCGCTTTTCGTTTCAGGATCAAGAGTGGATAGCGGCGCGGCGACATAAAAAGGAATGCCATGCTCCTTTGCCAGGACCGCATGACTGTAGGTACCGATTTTATTCGCAACATCGCCATTTGCCGCGATCCGGTCAGCGCCCACGATCACCTTTTTGATCGTGCCGTTTTTCATGAAATAGCCGGACATCGAATCGGTGATGAGTGTGACGGGTATATTATCGCGGGACAATTCCCATGACGTAAGCCGGGCGCCCTGCAGGTAAGGCCGGGTTTCACAGGAAAACACCTGGATTTTTTTCCCTTCCTCCACCGCAGCCCGTATGACGCCCAGGGCGGTCCCATAACCGCCGGTGGCAAGCGCGCCGGCATTGCAATGCGTCATCACCACATCGCCGTCGCTGATAAACCTGCTGCCGTTTTTACCCATGGCTTTATTTGCTTCTATGTCCTCATTGTATATCGCCAATGCTTCTTTTTCAAGAAGTTCGCGAATTGCGGCGCCATCATTTCCCTGCTGGATTATCTTCTTCATGCGATTGACGGCAGCGAACAGATTGACGGCCGTCGGGCGCGTTGCCGCGAAGAAATCGCATACCTTGTTAAGTTCCTCTTTCAGCGCGTCGACAGCGGCGGTCTGCGAATGTTTGGCGGCAAGGGCAATACCCATCGCCGCGGTAATGCCGATCGCGGGAGCGCCTCTTGTCTCCATGTTACGGATCGAATCGGCTACATCGCAATAATTACGATAGGTGTTGTAAATCTCCAGCTTCGGGAGAAGCCGCTGGTCAAGAATTGTGACAGAGTCGCCGTCCCATTTAACAGTAAACATGAAAACCCTCCCGGGGCAGTATGATGACAGGCCGTTCTTTAATGCGCATCACTTCTATCTATCCGGTATTTCCGGAGACGCAATATGTTCCCCTTGTCATTCCAGCTCACTTCATCCAGATGGATTCGAATTATGAGAAGACCCCGCCCGCTGTTCCGAAAAAAATTTTCAGGGTCGCGCGGATCAGGGAGCGAATTATAATCGAATCCTGTTCCTTCATCTTCAATGGTGTATTCAACGAATTCGTTGTTCAACTCATAGGATATGGTTACCCGCCTGTCGGCAAACTTTTCATCCGCTTTCCTTTTCTCGATCTCATCATTGTAGCCCTTGATCCCCAACTCCTCCCTGATAGACGACGAGATCTCAAGACAACCGTGGAACATGGCGTTGCTGATCGCCTCCTGCAGCGCCAGGGAGATATTTTCAGCCGTGGTATTATTGCACAACCCCGAGTGAACAAGGTCCTTGGTCAGATGATATGACATCGCGTTGATGATGGAATCGTCGATTGGAACCCGGTAAGAGCCTTTTTCATATACAACATAACGGGCGAAACGCTCGGCGAGCTTTTTCTCGTGTTTCCTGTTCAATATGACCCGCACCGACGATGCGACGTCATTGATATCAAAGGGCTTCCGGATAAAATCACTGGCGCCATAGCGAAGGGCCCTGATGGCGTCCTCCACATTGCCGTGGCCTGTGATGATAAGGACGGGAATCGGTTCATCCAGGCCATGGATACGCCGCAAAAGTTCTATGCCGTCCATCTTCCTCAGCTTGATATCGGTAATGACAAGATCGACCTTTTCGCCATTCTTTAACAGATAGAGCACATCCTCGGCCTTTTCCATGGATATAACTTTATAGCCAAGTCGTGAAAGCTTCTTCTGCAGCGAATAGCGGATCACCTCTTCGTCATCAACGACGAGTATTTTTGCCCCGTTATTATTCATCGATCTTCTTTTTGCTTTTTTCGCCATCAAGGATCAGATGCCCCATCTTGTCCCGTTTGGCCCGCAGATATTCCACATTATCCTCATGGGGGGCGATTTCTATGGGAACCCGCTCGGCAATCTCCAATCCATACCCATCGAGGCCGATAACCTTTTTAGGGTTATTCGTCAAGAGCCGTATTTTATGAAGACCCAGGTCCACCAGTATCTGGGCGCCGATACCATAATCCCGGAGGTCCGGCGCAAACCCGAGTTCGATATTCGCTTCAACGGTATCAAGGCCTTCATCCTGAAGATGATATGCCTTGATCTTATTGGCAAGACCGATTCCCCTCCCCTCCTGTCTCATGTACAGGACAACTCCCAGGCCCTCACGATTGATCATCTCCATGGCCCTGTGTATCTGTGAGCCGCAATCGCATCTCTGTGAGCCGAACACATCGCCGGTAAGACACTCAGAATGCACACGGACCAATACATTTTCCTTTCCTTCGACATTGCCCTTCACAAGGGCGACATGGGCCAACGTATCCACATCGGTCTGGTAGGCAATAATGGTGAAATCACCATGAATGGTCGGCAGATTCGCCTCGGACACCCGGCGTACCAGCCGCTCCTTATGCTGCCGGAATTTAATGATATCCGCGATGGTCGCGATTTTTAATCCATGCTTCTCAGCGAACTTATCGAGATCCGGCCTTCGCGCCATGGTGCCATCTTCATTGAGAATCTCGCAGATAACTCCAGCCGGTTTAAGCCCCGCGAGCCTGGCCAGGTCAACAACGCCTTCAGTATGACCGGCCCGCACCAGCACTCCGCCCTTTCTGGCAGCTAAAGGAAAAATGTGGCCGGGTTTCCGAAGATCATTGGGTTTCGATTCATCATCTATCAGGACCTTGACTGTCTGCGCCCTGTCCTGGGCTGAAATACCGGTAGTCGTTTCTTCCCGCGCATCAACTGAAACCGTGAAGGCTGTACCGTACTTGTCCTGGTTGTTCTCAACCATAAGGTCCAGCTCAAGTCTATGGGAACGACTCTGTGTCATGGGAACACATATAAGACCGCGACCATGGGTTGCCATGAAATTGATCACTTCCGGCGTGCAGAATTCCGCTGCTATTACAAGATCACCCTCGTTTTCCCGGTCCTCATTATCTACCAGGATAATTATTCTTCCTTTTCTGATTTCTTCAATGGCTTCCGGAATTGAACATGAATTCACTGGAGTTCTCCTTATTGGAACATATCGCTAATATGATCGATTGTTCCATATTCTCGTTTGAGGTGACTGTAATAATAGAAAAAATCAAATTCAGCACATGGTGCATTAATAAAATCTTCATTATTATAGTCAAGATTTTTAATTCTTTGATATAAAAGATGGTGTTTTTGTTTTAGTCAGACACTCAAAAACAAGTATTATAATGTGTTAAACCTCCATCAACAAATCAAGGATTCTGCAAATAACCTCTCGATCGGTTGCCACCACAAGATCCTTCCTTATATTTTTAGCGCCACGAAAAGCATGAATATACCTGACAAAATGTTTTCGCATCAGGATGATACCCCTATCGCCATGAAACTCGATCATGAGATCCATATGATCTTTTATGTGAGCTATCATTTCAGACGGCCCAGGTATTTTCCCTGAAAAAATCCATGGATTGCCGATAGCGCCCCGGCCAATCATCACCGCGGGACAACCTGAATATGCCATGCGTTCATACGCTTCATCATAAGATCGAATATCGCCATTGCCCACAACCGGGACATGGGATTTCTCGACGATAGAGCGAATTATATCCCAATCTGCAACTCCGCCATATTGCTGGGCACGGGTTCTTCCATGGACAAATATCATCGATATCCCCGCGTCCTCCAGCGCTTTCACGGTGTCAGAGTAATTCAACGATTCGTGGTCCCAACCTATCCTGATTTTAGCCGTAACCGGGATCCGAACCCGCTTCACGATGCCCTGTGTAATATCATATATTTCAGAAGGATCATTGAGGAGAGCCGCCCCGGATCCGGAAGCGCAGATACGCCGCGCGGGACACCCCATATTGATATCAATAAGATCAGGACCGAGGCCTTCAACAATAGCGGCGGCTTCGGCCATGAGGTCAGCCCTGTTGCCGAAAATCTGGACGGCAACGGGCCTTTCTTCCTCATGGAACCGGAGTAGGTCCATGGTTTTTTTATTATTCCGAACAATGCCCTCGGCTGAAATGAGCTCGGTTACCACGAGACCGGCGCCATGGCGGCGGGCTATTCTTCTGGAGGGTGAATCATTGAAACCGGCTATGGGGGCAAGGATCAAAGGACCTGCCAACGAGATGTTTCCCAGAGTAATCATATAATTTCAATTTCGCGCCCAACATTACAACGGAGGCATTGCTGATCAACGAATATTTGTGCGCTACAGGACAAAAAACGGGATGGGGTATACAAACCTCATCCCGCTCTTATGCTTAACAATTCTTGAATTATGCCTTAATTACACTTGCCTTTGCATTTGCAGTGGGCCTTGACTTCCTTGCCGTCCTTGGTTTTATGCGCATCGATCCATACGCAGTCAGGCCGATCCTTGCAGCGATCAACCTTAAGGGTGTTGCAGGGCCGCGGCTTGGGGGCGGCTGATAATACTCCGGAAATGAACAGGGCCAGTGCCAGAAACAGAGCTTTTTTAATCATACAATTCCTCCTTGTGAAGTATTAATGAAATCGTCTCTCCCTGCGGCGACGCGCTCCGGAAAGATTCCGATGGAGCCCGCCCGTTTGTGCAGGATATAACATGTGCATGATAATATATTTCGTCAACATCATTTAGCGCATGTTCCCGAGTAAATAAGTCCGACTGAGGATAAAAAAAGGCGTCAAAGTAAAGCCGATCAGGCACTACTCGCGCAATGATTGCCCGATTTCAGCAATAACCTTCTGGGCTTCCCCGGCATTCATGTCCTGGCTGTAATTAAAGCCGAGGCCTATCTTGTTCCCCTTGGCCAGCGTTATCACATAGACCTCGATTGTCGAGGGAACCGGTATCTTTTTATTCAGCACCTGGCCCTGTATCTTTTTACCCGCGAAGAGCCGTGTGATCGGCTTCCCGGCATCCGCGGACCCCATGAACACCGTCCTCGTATAATTCAAGAAGCCGGCGTCCTTCATGCCCATCAATTTCTGCGCATTCCGGTCAAAGAGGACCGCGGTGATGCCCATTTTCTCCTTCCCTGCTTTTGATTTTTTCGGATGCAGCATCAGCAGGGCGTCGGTGCCGGCCTTTTCCGGCGATGAAAATTCCAGGCTGCTATCGAAGGTTACCCCGTGGAGCGAATAGGTGAATTTCTTTTCAGCATGGACAATGGAGGCCGACACGACAAGGCAGATCGCTCCCATGAATGCCAGAGTTACTCTCTTCATAATCACACTCCTGTATCAGTGATATTGGCGTGCACAACTGATATGGATTAATGGTAATTAATCGCTCCCTGTCAACCACAAGATAAAAAAGAAATTTGTTTTCCCGGCTGTGAAAAACAGCCTTTTCCCGGAAGAATTGTTATCGTGACATTTTGTGTCCCATCCGGCATCAGTACAAAGACTCGAAACCGATGAGAAGCATATCGTCGGTAATCCTGGCATCGCCCCTGAATCGCCCCACCTGCTCCATGATACAGTCAAGATTTTCGCCGAGGGCGGCCTGATGGGATTGTCGGAATAAATCGAGAAGGCCGTCCTCAAATCCGATCATCTCCCGCTTGGCATTGGATGTTTCCGGTATCCCGTCCGTATAAAGGAAAAGCCTGTCACCCTTCTCCATGGGAATCGTTGTGGTCTTGAATGTTATGTCAGTGCTGATGCCGATGAGGGTGCTCTTCGAGGAATTGAGCTTGGCCTGGCCGCTTTCCTTGATCAGCACCGGGCCGGGGTGTGCGCCGTTGGAGAACGTGAAGAGCAGCTCGTGCTCTTTGTTTGAGGGAGTAAATATCCCATATATGCCGGTGATGAAAAACGAGGCCATGTGACCCACCAGTTCGATGTTGAGCTGGTTGATGAATTCAGCGGGATGCTGCCCGAATTTCAATGAAAGCCTATCGGTTATGGATTTGAGCAGTGTCAGGAAAAGCGATGACGCGACCCCGTGGCCGGAAATGTCGCAGATAAAAACACCGAGGGAATCACTGCCATAGGGGTAAAAACAGAAAAAATCTCCTCCCAGCATTTCCATGGGATAATACCGGTATTCTGTTTTGACGGTTTTAATGCGCGGCACGTCCTGGCTGATAATGTCCCCCAGGGCCGTCCTGGCTATTTTCAGGTCCTTTTCCATCATCTTGGTGCGCTTGGCCAGGACTTCCCTGCTTTCCTTCAATGAATAATCCACTTTTTTCCGAAGGGTGATGTCGACGAAGGACATTATCACGCCGATGGTATCGTCATTTTCATTTTTTATAAGAGCGGCGGAGAGGATAACGAAGAACGGCGACTCGTCCTTCTTCTTAAGCGACAATTCGCCGACCCAGCTCCCGATTTCCCCGAGCACTTCCAGGACGTTCCTGAAATCATCGCGGTTGTCGGGATGGCAGAAATCCAGGATCGACGTGCCCAGCACGTCATTCCTGTCTTCATAGCCCCACATCATGAGGAAGGAGTTGTTGGCGAAGGTGCAGACGCCTTCCGTATCGGTTATGGCTATTGCGTTGATGGATTTTTCAACGGCAAAGCTCTTGATCAGGATCTCCTTCTCGGCCTTCCTTTTTTCAGTGACGTCGCGGATAATGCCTCGAAATCCCGCCGGCTTCGAATTCTTGCCCGGTATCAGGCCGGCGGAAATCTCCAGCAGCCTTATGGTGCCGTCCCCCCTGATGATCTCATATTCATCAATGTTCGACGGCTCCCCTGTCTTGTATATTTTTGTGAATACTTTTCTCAATAACCGCGCGGTTTTCGGCGTCGTATAATCAACCAGTCTCATCGCCATGAGCTTTTCCCTGGGATACCCCAGGATCCTTGATACCGCTTCATTGAAGAATGTAAGGATCCCGTTTGTATCGATCTCGAAATAGCCTTCCTGCATGGTTTCGAGGATAGTCCTGTATTTTGCCTCGCTCCTCTGCAGCATGTTCCGCGTCGTGTTAAGTTCTTCAAAAAGTTTCTTCATCCGCAGGGAGGCGCGGATCTTCAGCAGCAGGGCCTTGTCTTCAACCGGCTGTATGATATAATCATTCACGCCGGAATCCATGACGCTCGCGTTCTTTTCAACATCAAGCAGCGTGGGAGACACGAATATTATCGGTATGTGGAGGGATTGATCGTTCTGGCGTATGATCCGGGCTGTTTCATAACCGTCCATCCCCGGTATCATGACATCCATCAGGACCAGGTCCGGTTTTTCCAGGTTATACTTTTCAATGCCTTTTTTCCCGTCAGCGGCGGTTATTACGCCATAACCGGCCGACGACAGAACGGAATTGTATTCATGGAGGCGTGATAACTCATGATCAACGACCAGTATTTTTTCCATGTCCCCTTCACCGATGATCTTTTTGTGCGTCGCTGATACCCTCTTCTCCGCCTGAGGCATACCCATGAATTAATTTTTATATTTAAAGATAATCTCCATTATTATTCAATTTTAAACAATGACAATGAGCGAAATCATTACATTGCAGACCATAAATTGCATTAAAACAGAAAACCCCACCGGTATATTATTGATGAACCATGTTTGAATACCGGTACATTCATGACTTGAAATATCTGCCATTTTGTATATAACCCCATAAACTACAGTAACACTAATATAAGAACTATGAAGGGACATGTCAACTACCATGATTCGTGTGATTTATTCAATGAGACATAATACATTTTCTTAACATCATATTTTCATGCAAATGAATTGATGGCCACCTCACACTGGGCAACAGGGAGATTTTGCATCAGTAAAAAATTTTTTACACCTGTGCATTCCCGTTCGTTAACCCATTAATATGCAACCATTCTGTGACCGGACCGGAGGGGACCCATGTTGTCAAAATCAATATCATTCGGCATCCACGGCATCGATGCCCGCATCATCGAGGTCGAGGTCGACATCATACGGGGGCTGCCGAATTTTATCATCGTCGGCCTGCCGGATTCCACCATCCGGGAATCGAGGGAGCGTATACGCTCGGCCATCGAGAATTCAGGGTACGAGTTCCCCCCGAAGAATTTCGTGGTCAACCTGGCGCCGGCCGGATTCAAGAAGCAGGGAGCCACCTACGATCTCCCCATCGCAGTCTCGATCCTGCACGCCACCGGCCAGACCGATGTTGACCCGGCGGCAATCCCCATGGTGGGCGAGCTTTCCCTCGACGGACGGGTAAAGCCGATCCGCGGGGTCATATCCATGACCATAGCCATCTACCGGGGCGGCCACCGCGCCGTCATCGTTCCCTACGACAACCGCCACGAGGCAGCCGCCATCGGGGAGATCAAGGTCTACCCTGTCAAGACCATCGGCGACGCCCTCGCGGTCCTCCAGGGCCGGGGGGGAGCCTTTTCCGAACCGCGGCTGAGGGACGACGAGCGTCCCGGTCCCGATTTCTCCGACGTCCGCGGCCAGGAGACCGCGAAGCGCGCCATCGAGATCGCGGCGGCGGGCCATCACAACATCATCCTGTACGGGTCTCCGGGCTCCGGCAAGACCATGCTGGCAAAGAGAATTCCCTCGGTGCTGCCTCCCCTTAAAAAGGAGCAGGCCATTGAGACGACCATGATCCACAGCGTCGGGGGCGAGCTCAACGGCGGGGGCCTGGTGTCAACGCCCCCCTTCCGCTCCCCCCATCACACCTCCTCTGACGTGGCCCTCACCGGCGGCGGGACCATTCCCTCCGTCGGCGAGGTATCCTTCGCCCACAACGGCGTCCTGTTCATGGACGAGTTCGTCGAGTTCAAGAACAACGTCATCCAGGCGCTGCGCCAGCCCCTCGAGGATTACGAGATAACGGTCTCCCGCGTTTTCGGGACCTTCCGGTTCCCGGCCGATTTCATGCTGGTGGCCGCGAGCAATCCGTGCCGCTGC